>JAYVTJ010000630.1:0-3684 GCA_043774415.1 Fimbriiglobus sp.
GGCGGGTTCCGAAGACTCCACCCGCCCTACGGGGGTTTGCATGGCGAAGGCGAAACCGGTGGTCGTGCCGCTGCACAAGCTCGAATCCGGCCCGCCGGCCGCCGATTGCTTCGCCCTGCTCGTCGAGAAAGCGCGCGGCCTCACGGGGGGCGGCAAGCCCTTCTACAACTGCAAGTTCCGCGATGCGAAGCGCACCGCCGGCACGATGATCTGGGGCGATGCGGAGCTGTTCGCCGACTGCGAGGCCAAATGGCACGTCGGCGGCTTCTACAAGCTCCGCGCGATCTTCGGCCTGCACGACAAGTACGGCCCGCAGATCACGGTGCTGCAGATCCGCGAAGTGACGGAGGCCGACAAAGAGGATGGCTTCGTCGAAGGAGATTTCCACGAGCGCTCGCGCTTCGACTCCGGAGCGATGTTCGTCGAATTGGTCGCAATCGCCGAAGCCGAGATCGCCGATGTCCATCTGAAAGCGTTGACCCTCGGCTTGTTCGCGGAGCACGGCGACCGGCTGAAGCAGCTCCCGGCGACACTCAAAAACTTCTACCCCTTCCCCGGCGGCTGGCTCGAACACACGCTCTCGGTGGCCAAGAACTGCCTGCTTCTGGCGGATCGCTATCGACTCGTCTACCCGGAACTGACCCCGCCGTTGAACCGCGATGTCGTGGTGGCAGCGGCGCTGCTCCACGACATCGGCCGCGTCGCGGAGTACCATCCGCCGGGCGTGCCCGGTATGCCCGTCGAGCTATCCGTCGAAGGCCGGCTCTTCACGCATGTGACGCTGGCCCGCGACCTCATCCGCCTAGAAGCGGCGAAGCACGGCGAGTTGGATCGGGAACTTCTGATGCTGCTCGAACATGTGGTCTACACGCACTTGGAGATCCCCTCGTGGGGATCGCCGCGGCTGCCGGCCGTGCCGGAGGCGCTGATCCTGCACCACGCCGACGACTTGGACGCGAAGCTCGAAACGTATGTGAGATGCCTGCGTAACGACCCCGGCGCCGGGGAATTCACGGAGCCGGACGCGGTGCTGAAGCGGGTGCTCTGGAAAGGGCGGAAGGCGTGAGCGGCGGTCGCCCCCATTCGGAGCGACCGTCCGCGGCACCGATGCGAAACTACCGGTTCAAATAGCTCGTCACACCTTGGCACGGGGTGCGACGATCGACGGGCCAGCAGCTTCCGCAGCCGCCGCCGCAGGTGTTCTGCGGGTTGAAGAACTGCTTGCACGAGCCGAAGCCGAACGTGCGCTCGGAGGCGAGGCAGCCGCAGCTCACGGGGTTGATCGTGCCGGCGCCGATGAACAGCTTGCTGGCGTGGCTGTGACGGGTCCGGGTGCCGGGGGCGGCGCAGCCGTCGCCGTAGGCGACGACGGGGCCGGAACCGCAGCTCGAGCAGCCGGCGCTGCGGGCCGAGGCCTGGGTGATCTCGGCCGGCAGCGGGGCCGCGGCGTGGATCGAGACCGGGGCGAGCGGCGCGGGGGCGAATTGCTGGGCGGGGGCGAAGCCCACGACTCCGAGGAGGCCGGCGACGGCCACGATGAGACGACTGCGCATGGGGAATTCCTTTTCGCGGTTCGGATCCGATTCCGGTACGGCCCTTCTTCCTTCGACCGGATGCGGCGCGGGGTGCGGCCGTTTCACCGGCGGACGCGGGCGAATGATCAATGCGATGATGCATTGCTTTCGTTGAACGGATGGAGCGGGATCGGCGCGATGATGCGGGTGGCGGAGATGATCCGGGTGTGACGGTTGTGCGCCCCGATCTTGAGGGCGGGACGGCGGCGCATCGCGCTAACCGATGTGAGAATGCGGGTCCCGACCGAAAATCTCCAGCCCCTCCACAGTTCGCACTAAAATGAGCAGCTTGTCCGGTGGAACCCCTCGAATTATTGGAGAGGCGATGGCGAAATTCGACCCCACGCAGCACGAATATTTGGCGATCGTGAGCGAGTGGCAGGGCAGCGGCGGGGCCGTCGGCAATGCCTATCCGATTTACTGCTTGTCCACGTTCGCGGCCGTCGCCGATCCCGTGGAGGCGTTCCCGAACTTCGGGGCCATCTTCCTCCTGTCGCGGGCCGGCTTCCGCACTTGGGATTTCGTGGTGGTCAAACCGGGGCAAAACACCAAGTACAGCGATCCGAACAACAAGTTCCAGAGTTACTACATCCCGCAGTACCGACCCACCGTGCTGACGCAGGCGTCGCAACTCGAGAGCGTCGCCACGGTGCTCGACCATCCCGGCTTCGACACCGGCGGCAACCGGCAGATCGTGGCGCCGAAGTGCAACGTCACCCCGCTCTTCTTCGTGCGCAAGCAGAACATCTATTACGGCCCTCTCCAGCGCGAGGCGACGACCCTCTCGCCCATGACCGACGACCTCCAGCGCATCGACTGGCGACCGCTGCGCGACGACGCCGTCATCTTCGAGTTCACCAAGGAAGAACTCGAGAAGCACGGGGTGAAGTTCGCCGTCTATCAGCATCCGGAGCAGATGAACCGCGTGGTTCACGCCCCCATCGAACTGCTCGTCGGCAAGTTGCGGCCGCTCACATCGACGCGCTCCCGCGATGCCCTCGCCGAGGAGAGTTTGATCGAGTGGTACCTGCAGCGCTGCACGGACGGAGCGCCGAATCGGGACACGCTGAAGGCGATGCAGGCGGCCTTCAAAGGTCGCATCGGCGACGACCTGATGATCCAAGAGATCCGGCTGAAACGCGTCGAAAAACTGATCGCATCCCATTCGCGCTTCACCGACGAGCGCGAGCGCTTCGCGAAGCAATACGTCGAATCCGCGGCCGGGGAAAAGCGCCTCCAGGAAGCGCTGGAACAGACCGTCGCGCAGCGCGCACTGCAATTGCAGGCGGAAGTCGAGGAGCGCGAGCGCGAGTTGGCCGATCGGCGCAAGGAACTCGCCCGGCAGTTGGAGCAGGCCGAGCGGGATCACGTGCAGCAGTTGGAAGATTGGAAGGCGAACCAGGAAGAGAAGCAGCGCGAACTCGAGAAGTTGCAGACGGGCCTCGGCCAGCTCAAAGAGCAGCTCGCCGGGGAGATCGAGCAGATCGCGGGGCGGATGCAGGATCAAATTCCGATCCTCGCGGCGTTCGCTTCGATCAGGCCTAACAATGGTGGCAACGGTACGAGCAATGTGTCCGTCACCTCGACCCGCGCTCCGATGGCCGCGCGGAATTGGGAGTTCTTGCCGATCGCTCCCGAGCGGCCTTTGCAAACGACATCGAACGAGAAGCAGCTCGTCAACGCCCTCCACCTCGATCTCGCCCGGCAGGGCCTCTTCTTCGACCGCGACTTCATCGCGAACATTTACGTCTGCCTGAAGTCCGAACCGCTCAACCTGCTCATCGGGCCGCCCGGCTTCGGAAAGTCGAGCTTGGTCGCGGCGCTGGCGCGCTCGCTCGGTCACGGCCCTGCATTGCTGAAAATCGCCGTGCGGCGCTCGTGGGCCGAGGATCGCCACCTCCTCGGCGCGTTCGACAGTTTCCACGGCCGCTACGACCCCGGCTCGACGGGCCTCGTTCCGCGGATGCATCAGGCCGCCGCCGATTGGAAGGGGGGCCGCAAAGGGATCTATCTCGTGCTGCTCGACGAGTTCAACCTGGCCGCGCCGGAGTACTATTTCTCGCAATTGCTGCAAGCGCTGCCGGGGGATGATCCGGTCCGCGAGATCGCG
>JAYVTJ010000631.1:0-4691 GCA_043774415.1 Fimbriiglobus sp.
CGGCAAAGCCGGGGCCGAGATGGCGGCCGGGTTGGAAGTCGCGCTCGCATCGCGTATCGATTCCATCTTCGGATTGGTGAATGTTCCAGCCTGTGCGAACAATTCCCCGAAGAGAATCCGGTTCCACGCCGCGCGGCCGGTCGCATCCAATTTCCCCACGGCCGAAGGTGTCGCCGGCGCCGAGGAAATGCTAGCGCTCCTCGCGGGCGCCGGTCCGGACGATGTCGCCCTCTGCCTGATTTCCGGAGGCGGCTCGGCACTGCTCCCCGCTCCGGTGTCCGGTGTGAGCCTCGGCGCGAAGCTCGAAGTCACGCGGTTGCTGCACGCGTCCGGGGCGACCATCGGCGAAATGAACTGCGTCCGCAAGCACCTCTCGCGAGTCAAAGGCGGTCGGCTCGCGGAAGCGTTCCGCGGCAAGCTGCTCCTGAGCTTCATCATCTCGGATGTCGTCGGCGATCCGCTCGACGTGATCGCCTCCGGGCCGACCGCCGCCGATCCGACGACCTTCGCCCAGGCCATCGCGATCCTCCGACGACGCGACCTGTGGAAGAGCGTTCCCGGCGAAATCCGAACCCACTTGGAGTGCGGCGAGCGCGGCGACATTCCCGACACGCCGAAGCTGATACTCGCGAATGTCCGCAACCTCGTCATCGGAAGTAACGCCGTCGCTCTCGCCGCGGCACACCGGAAAGCCGAAGCGCTCGGCTATTGCGTCATCGGTCTCGGTTCCGAGATCGAAGGGGAAACCTCCGAGGTCGCAAGATCGATGGCGGAACTCGTCCGCTCGGTCTCAGAGCGACCCGCATGCATTCTGAGCGGCGGCGAGACGACGGTGACCCTCGGCGCCGATCCGGGGAAGGGGGGTCGCAACCTGGAGTTCGTGCTGGCGATGCTCGTAGAACTCGGCCGCGACGGGATGCGCGATGCGGTCGTGCTCAGCGGCGGAACCGACGGCGAAGACGGGCCGACCGATGCGGCCGGGGCCATCGCCGATGCGGGGACGCTCGGCCGCGGCGGCGATGCGCTCGGACACTTGCTGCGGCACGATGCGTATCCGTACTTCGCCGGAACCGGCGACTTGCTGCAACCCGGCCTGACGGGCACCAACGTGATGGATCTGCGCGTACTGCTGATCCGCTGAAATTTGCAACGCCGATTTTCTTCCGAACATCGCTTGTAATTTTTGCCGAGCGGCTAGTAGAAACTGCTCGTTTTCGGGTCCCAGCGGTCGATTTGAGGCTTGGCACGACTCTTGCAATTTGCAGAGTTTCACGCCGGCCCGCACCACCCTGTCGGAACCGGGGCTGGAACGGAAGAGGCTCTGCGAACTCGGCGTGAGACCCGCTCAGCGGCCGGTCGGGCAAGTTGCCCCGCCGGCCGCTTTTCGTTCACTTCTTCGGCGGTTCGAGCGCCTTCAGGTATGCGATGAGGTCGGCGATCTCGGCGGGCTTGAACTCGTCCAGCAACCCCGTCGGCATCAGCGATTGCGTCCCCGGCTTCACCGACAAGATCTCTTTGCCGGCGATGCGCACGGTCGCATCCGCGCCGGTCTGGAGGATGACCCCGTCCGTCGCTTCGTAGATCACGATGCCTTCGTAGACTTTGTCCTCCTGCGTCGTGACGCGGGTCGTGCGGTACCTCGGCGACACGTCGCGGTTCGGATCCAAAATCGCGGTCAGCAGGTCGTCGCGGCCGAAGCGCTTGCCCACCCCTTCGAGCGAGGGCCCCGATGCCTGCGCCCCGTTGTGGCAGGCGGCGCAGTTCGCCTTGGCGAAAAGCGTGCGACCGCGCTCGGCCTCACCATCGTCCCACTTGGCGTCCACCAATTTCGCTTTCCACTTGGCCGCATCGTAGCCCGTCGATCCGGCGAGTTCCTTCGCGGCATCCGGGTGGGCCTTCAGCATCCACGCTTCCCACTCGGCCAGCTTGTCGCCGTGGGTTTGCTCCGTCTGCGCCCGAAGCCATTTCACGAGTGCGGAGCGCACTTTCTCGTCCGCCTTCGGGTCGGCGAAGCGCCGGAGCGCTTTCAGTGCGGTGACCCATTCCTTCGGCCCGGCTTTCGCGCGCTGCGCTTCGAGCCCCTTCAAGCAAGCCATCACCGTCTTGGCGGAGGTACTGCCGAGGTATTTCTTGAAGATGGGGACGTCCTCGGGCGCGGCGATCCGCGACAACGCCACCACGACCGCTTCGTCGATGCCGCCCGCGCGGAAGAGTTTCTCGAGTATCGCCCGGGCTTCTTCGGTCGGCAGCTCGATGAGAAACTCGACTTGCCCGGCGCTCCAGGCGTAGGACTTCTCCTCACGGCTACGTCGTACGAACGCTTCCGCCGAAGCCCGCGGGGGAATTCCGGTCGTTTGCGCGATCCAGAGATGCCCCGGTATCCCGTAGGCCTTGCTCTCGGCCATGATGGTCGCCAAGTCTTTGTGCCGGAGGAGTAACTCTTTCAGGACCTCGCGCATCCGCAGGGGCCAGTTCGTGTCGGTGGACTGCTTCGCCTCCGCCAGTTTTTCATCGAGCGCCGCGATCGCGTTCGCCAGCGTCTCCAATTGCTTCGCGTTCAGGTTGCCCGGCAGCCGGCTCAGGGCGATCAAACAGTGGATCCGCTCCGACCAATCCGGGGAATTCGCGATGAGATCCAGCATCCGGGTCCTGATGGGGGCATTCGAAGTTCGCAATGCGGCGTAAATCCGCACCAACTCCCGATCGACGGCCGCGTCGCCGGTCGGGAAGTCGTCGAAGAGCGAATCCCACATGGGTTCCTGCTCTTGTTTGCGGAAGGTGTAGCCCTCGTAGGCGGTGCCGATCGCCTCTTTCGCGCCGAGATCGCCGAGTGAAAGTTGGTACTTCCGAAGTACAAGCAGGCGTTCCGTCGGCGTCTTCGCTTTCTCCCAATCGGTTTCCTTCACATCGCCGGTGATCCGCACGAACGGCTTCTCATCGAACGACTGCCACGGCAGTGGCTTCGCATCGGCCTTGGTATCCGTCGAGTGGATGCAGTAAACCGCGCCGCGAGTACCGCGTCCGCCGGTCGCGATATACAAGTCGCCCGTCTTCGGATGCACGGCCATGCCCGTCGGGGCGAAGCCGTTGTCGCCGGTCGATTCGAGGAAGGGTTCGAGTTTCCCCGCGAGGGTTTCTCCCTTCGGGCTCAGCGGGCTGAAGTGGATTTTGCCGAAGGTCCAATCGGCGAAGAACACACCGTCGCGGTACTTCGCGGGGAAGGCCGTGTGCCGATAGCAGGCGACCCCCGTGGGGGAACCGCGACCCGCCGTGAGGATCGGTGCGACGACATCGGGGAAGTCCGGCGGCTTCCGCCACGTCTGCGTGAACTGCGGGTTCAGCCAGCCGTAGTTGCCGTTCGGCCGGATGTGGTAGAGCCGCGTCGGTTCGAACCACGGGAGCGAGACGCAGCGCTCGTTGTCCGAATCGAAAGTGATCGCCTGCCCGCGGGTGTTGAAGTCGAAGTCGTAGGGGTTGCGGAAACCATCCGCGAACAGGCTCACGGCGTTCGACTTCGGATCGATCCGCAGCAGCCCGCCCGCGACCGGTTCCTTCACCGGCGACTTCGGATCGGTGATCGTCTTCGGCGAAATTCCCGCCGAGTTCCCGCACAGTAGATAGAGCGCGCCGTCCGGCCCGCGCTTCACGGCGTGGGCGTCGTGCTCGCCGCTCGCTTTGATCGCGAGGATCGTCGTCGGCTTCTCCGCGCGCGGCTTCTTCCCGCTGACACCCCGGTAGCACTGGAGTCCGCCATCGACGACGGCATAAAGCGTCTCGCCTTCCCAAAGCAATCCCATCGGCCCGCCTTTCGGCGCCGCGATCAGTTCGACCGCGCGGTCGGCTCGGCCGTCGCCGTCGGTGTCGATCAATTGCCGGACGTACCCTCGCCCGGCGACGACGATGCGGCCTTCGCCGTCGATGTGCAGAGTGTAGATGTCGTTGGCCAACTCCGGCCCGGCGAATTGCCGGACGGTGAACCCCTCGGCCAGCTTGAAGCCGGGCAGAGGTTCGCCGGCGCGGACCGACGTGCCGAGCGCGAGGCCGAGGAGAGCGAGCAGCGGACGCATGATCGGTGACTCCGGTATTCCAACGGGCCGATTTTATCGGCTTTCGGTCGGTCGCCCCGTTCGATTTCCGATGCCTGCGGTAACGGCCCCGCCCGATTTTCCTAAGTTACTCCCCGACTCCGGCCCACCGACCTCCCTCGGCGGGCTTCACCGTTTTCTTCCGCGCCTCATCCGAGGGAGCTTCATGGCCCGCACCGTCCGCACCTTCACCGTGTTGCCGTCGATCCCCGAGCGCCTGTCGGCCCTGCAGAAGCTCGCGTACAACCTCTGGTGGTGCTGGAACGCCGACGCCGTGGCCCTCTTCAGCAAGATCGCGCCGGCCCAGTTCGAAGAACTCGATCACAGCCCCGTCCGCCTCGGCTACGCCATCGACCAGGCGCGCTTGGAAGCGCTCGCGACGGACGACAGCTTCCTCGCCCACCTCGACCGCGTCGAAGCGGCCATGGATCACTACTTGAGTGCCAAGACGTGGTTCCAGGAGAGCCACCCCGCCGACACAGAGTTGAAGATCGCTTACTTCATCTTCAAATGGGCATTCCAAAGATATTTGTAATGTTGTATTCTTTGTTTGCCTGTCAGGATATACATCCGGGTCTAGTTCTCATGCCCAACGGCTACTGAGAT
>JAYVTJ010000632.1:0-8506 GCA_043774415.1 Fimbriiglobus sp.
ACCTCCTCGGCGGGGTCGGCCTGCTCCTCGTCGGCTGGCGCTTCACCGGCGGTCGCTTCGCATGGCTTCCGCCCCGGCGCGAATGCGCGATCGCGCTGCTCGGGCTGGCGGCCGGCCTCGGGTACGTTTTCGATGTGCTCGTGAATCGGCAGATCGATCTGCTGCTCGCGGGGGGCATCGTCGCCGGATGCTGGTGCCTGGTGAATCGGCGACCGTACGCCGGCGCCGTGCTCATCGGCCTCGCAGCCGCGATGAAGTGTACCCCGCTGCTGTTCGTGCCCTACCTCTGTTGGGTCGGCCGCTGGCGCGTCGCGGCGGTCGTGCTGGCGGTGGCGCTCGCGGCGAACTTCGTGCCCGATGCGCTCTACCCACCGGGCGATGGTCAGCCGCGGTTGAAGGTCTGGGCCGAGACGATCTTCATTCCGAAGCTGGCGAGCGATCGGAACCCCGGCGAATGGTACGCGAACATCGGCTTCAACCACTCGCTCTCGGGCTGGGCGACGCGGACCGGCACGGCCGAACTCTACCGCCGCGACAGCGGCGAATGGGATGTGCGACCCCTCGCGGAGTCGGCTTCGCCGAAGGTGCTGAAACTCATCGTCGGAGGTGCGGCGCTGGCGCTATTGGTCCTCGCGGCCTGGGCGACCCGGCGGACTCGCGAAGTGACACCGCTCGGCGTCGGGATGACGCTCGGCCTGATGGTGCTGCTGTCGCCGATGAGCAGCAAGCCGCACTTCTGCGTGCTAGTCGTGCCGGCGTGGGCGCTGGCCCGCGCGGGGTTCGAACGCAGCCGCGTGCTATTGGTGGTCAGTGGAATCGTCGCGGTACTCGGACTGCTTCCGAATAAAGACCTGCTCGGCGGCGACGCCTACGACTGGATCATCTGGTACGGCACCGTGCCGCTCGAAGCGCTCGTTCTCTTCGGGGGGTGTACATGGGCGGCGCGGCTCACTCCCCGGCCGGCGGCTTCTTGATCATGTCCGGGCCTTTGCCGAACATCTTCTCGTACTTCCCGTTCGCCCCCTTCACGTATTTTGTGAAGCCCTTGCGCTCGAGGCTGCCGTCGCTCGTCGCGGCCTTCGCGTGCTGATCGGTCCACATTTTCGGCGCGTTCGGCGCCGTGAGGATGCGGCGGCAGGGTTTGCCCGTCTCGGCGTGGATCGCCAGCGGCTCCGCCGCCATGCGCTGCATGACTTCGAAGACTTCGCCGCCCGATCCATCCGCTTCGACGATCTCGTACAAGTAGAGCGGCATCGCATCTCCGGAATCGATTTCCCACCCGCATTCTACACCGTCACTTGCAGCGCCAGATCGTTTCGTCCTTCACGCCGAGCTTCGTCAGCGCCGGGCGGATGTCCGCGAAGAAACGCTTCGCGTCGAGCGGGTAGCCCGCCGTGGCGACGAGGCCGGGCACGTGCTTCGCCCAGTAGGCGTTGAACTGGAGCATGCAGACTTCGCGCAGGTACTTGCAGACCATCGACGCCAGCGCCACGGCCACACTGGCGCCGTCGGCGTGCGGGCGGAACACTACGCTCACCGGTCGGCCCAGGCCCTCGATGCGGTAGCGGCTCTCATCGGGTCGTTCGACTTCGGAGATCACGAAGCCCTCGGGGAACGCCTCTTGGAGCATCGGGCCGTAGGAGGCGCGGCCGCCCTGCTTGTCGCACACGAATCGCAGCGGCTCCTCGCCCGCCGCGGCGTCGAAGCTCTGCTGCACGAGTTCGATCAGCCCCTCGGCGAGGACGGTCGCCTTGCTGCCGGTGCGCGCGACGGCGTCGTTGAAGCGCGGCGCCGGCACGACCCGCGCGAAGATGGCGCCGAAGCGCGCACCGGAGAATCCCGCGAGCATCCCGCGCTGGCGCGCGATCTGCACCGGGCACGATTCGATCGGCAGCGCACGATCGGGGTCGAACCAGGTCTCGGCGTGGAGGTCGGCATTCGCGCGGGGCGAGCAGAAGTGATGCAGCAGCGGGCCGAAAGAAGTGTGGTGCTGAGACGCGCAGGCCAGCACGCCGAGTTCGAGTTTGCCGAGGGCGTTCGGGCCGTGGTAGACGCGCTTGGAATCGTCGATGACGAGCCGGGCATCGCGACCCCAGCGGCCCGCCGCCGAGCGCACCAGCGGCTGCAGAGTGTCCCACCCGGCGGGGTCGGAGTCGGGCAATCGGAGGGCGACCGCCGCCTGCACGAGCGGCCCGAGGTTCGGCCCGTAGCCGGCCTCGTCGATGCCGACGACCCAGGTCGAGTTCGGAGTGGGAGAAATCGGACACTCCTCATTACGGACTCGGTTCGAACTCACGGATTGTCGAAGTACTTCGCGTCGAACGCCTTCCCCGCGGTGACCGTGAGGCTCCGCCACGACGCGAGATCGCTGCCGACGGCTTTCAGGTAAATCTTCGAGCCGAGCTTCACCCCGCCGAAGTCCGCGAACTCTTCGAAGACCAATTCCTTCACCACTTCCACGCGGCGCTCGCGGCCCTTGAACGCGTATCGCACGAGCATCGAATTGGCCTTCTCGACGTGGACGAGCGCATACTCGAGCGCCGGCGTCCAGACGTGGAGTCCGTAGCAATCCTTGTCGGCGACCGTGAAATCGGCGGCGGGCAGCACCACCGTAGCGGGGTCGGCGAACGGGAAGAGCAGGAAGAGAGCGTCCTCCTGCATCTGCCGGCTGACGGTGAGGGTCACATCGGCGTCGAGCTTCTGCTTTTCGGGTTTCGGCGGCGGCGGCTTCGACGGGTCCGGCTCCGCGGGGAAGCGCCAGTTCTCGGCCGGCGTCAGCCCCGCTTGGAACACGGCCAAGCCGTCGAATTGGATCTCGGTGCGGTACTTGTAGCGCGTCGGCCAGTCGACGTCGATCGTCTGCACCGTGGTGCGGCCGGGCGGGCCATCGACGTTGATGAGGCCGGTGCGCACGAAGCTGGCGCTCTTCAATTTCTGAAGCAACTCCACCTTCCCGCCCGTGTGCGCGGCGAGCACCGCATCGAGCTTCTTCCGCGCTTCGGGGTCGGACTTCTCCGGCTTCGCAGGCGGCTTCAGTTCGAGCGTCGTCCGCTTCGTCTCTTCCAGCGGTTTCGCCGTGACGAGCGCGAGCGGTTCCGGCTTGCAGCCGAGGATCGCCCCGGCCAGCAGCAGGAGGGCCGGGGAAATGCGTCGCAGCGCGGTCATCGGTCGCCCTCCGGTCGGAAGCATCGTTCTACCGGCGCCTTCGAAAAAAGCACGACCCTTGCCGCGGTGCGGCGCCGACCGGACAATGCCGATCTTCCCCTCGTCCGCCGGATCCGGAGCGCCCCATGAAAATCGGCATGAACCTTCTCCTCTGGACGGGCCACGTCACCGAGGCCGAATTCCCGATCATCGCGAAGATCAAAGCCGCGGGGTTCGACGGCGTCGAACTCCCCCTCTTCGACGGCACCGCCGAGCATTACAAGACGATCCGCGCCGAACTCGACAAGCAGGGCCTCGCCTGCTCCACCGTCACGATCATGAACCCGGAGGCGAACCCGATCAGCCCCGATGCGGGCATCCGCGCGGCCGCCGTCGAGCGATTGAAGTGGGCCATCGAGATGAACCACATCCTCGGCAGCGTGGCGATGTGTGGGCCGTACCACTCGCCGCTCGGCGTCTTCAGCGGGGCCGGTCCGACCGCGACCGAGAAGGGGCACGCCGTCGAAGTGCTGCGGAAGGCGGCCGAGTTCGCGAAGCAGGCGAACCTCACGCTCGCCATCGAGTATCTCAACCGCTTCGAATGCTACTTCCTCACGACGGCCAAGGACGCGGCCGCGCTCGTGAAGGAGGTCGGCCATCCGAATTTCCGCTGCATGTACGATACCTTCCACGCTCACATCGAGGAGAAGTCGCAGGCCGCCGGCGTCGCCGCGTGTACCGGGGCGTTCGCCCACGTCCACATTTCCGAGAACGATCGCGGCACGCCGGGAACGGGCCAAGTGCACTGGGACGAAGCGTTCAAAGCGCTCCGCGCGACCGGCTACGATGGCTGGTTCGTGATCGAGGCCTTCGGCCGGGCGCTGCCCGACCTCGCCGCGGCGACCCGCGTCTGGCGCGATCTGTTCCCGTCGCCGGAGGAGGTGTACACGCAGGGGATCAAGTTCATCCGCGAGAAGTGGGCCGCGACTGTCAAATAGCAGACTTTTCACCACAGAGCCACAGAGGGCACCGAGAAGAGTTTCACCGCAGAGAAAGAAGAGGATGCGGAGAAGATAGAGTAGGGTTAAAACAGAGTGCCTTTGCGCCACTCATCTTTTAGAGTCTTTCCGCGTCTTCTTCTTTCTCTGCGGTGAAACTCTTCTGCCCGCTCTGTGGTGCGTATCTTCTTGGGATTCACATGCTCGCACTTCCGCAACTCTTGGCCGAACTCGTGCGGCTGCCGTCGGTGAATCCGATGGGCCGCACCGATCTGCACACGCACCTCCTGTACGAATCTCGCGTCATCGACCGTTGGGAGATGGAACTGCGGACACTCGACGTCTCGGTGATTCGCCAGCCGGTCGCGCCGGGTCGGGACAATCTGATCGCCACATTCGAAGGTGGCGGTGCGTCAACGATTTTGCTCGAAGCCCATACCGACACAGTCCCCGTGGACGGCATGACCATCGATCCCTTCGGCGGCGTCATCGAAGGGGGCAAGCTATTCGGTCGCGGAGCATGCGATGTGAAGGGGGGCGGCGTCGCGTTGTACGGGGCCTTCCGCCGACTGGTTCACGAGAAGCCTGCCAATGCTCCACGTGTGATCCTCGCCTTCACCGTGGATGAAGAGCACACCTTCCTCGGGGCGCAGGCGCTGGTGAAATCTGGCGTGAAGGCCGACTTTGCCATCGTCGCGGAGCCGACGAGTCTGAACATCGTGCGGTCGCACAAGGGCGTCGTCCGCTGGCAGATCGTAACCACCGGCCGGGCGTGCCACAGTTCGCGCCCGCAGGACGGAGCGAACGCCGTCTACCGCATGGGTGAGGTGCTGACGGCCATCGAGGAGTATGCGGAGGAACTCCAAGCCCGAACCCCCGATGCGGCGCTCGGAGCGCGCACGCTCGTCGTCGGGATGATCCGCGGCGGCGTCAGCCCGAATACGGTGCCCGACCGCTGCGTCATCGACATCGACCGCCGGCTGCTCCCCGGCGAATCGGCACTCGAAGCCATCGCGGATCTGGATCGCCACCTGACGGGTTTGAAGTGCCGCTCGCTCCCGCCGAAGCTGGCCTGCCCGCCGCTGCTGCCGAAGGGGGGCGAGGCGTTCGTCGAGCGATTGGGCACCGCCATCGACCGCGTCCGTGGTCGCCACGAAATCTGGAACGTGCCCTACGGCACCGATGCGAGCACCATTCCAGAAGCGGGGATCCCCGCGGTGGTCTTCGGCCCCGGCGACATCGCCCAAGCCCACACGAAAGACGAATGGATCGACGTGGCGGAATTGGACGCGGGCGCGGAGGTGCTGTTTCAATTTTTGAAGAGTTGCTGAATCAGCGGTCCACCTCGCCCATCACTACGTCCAAGCTGCCGATGATCGCGGGCAAATCCCCGATGAGCACTCCCTTGCACAGCTCTTCGATGACGCTGAGGTTGCTGAAGCATCCGGAGCGCGCCCGCACGCGCAGGGGTACGGTTTCTTTGCCCGGTCGGCCGACGACGTGGAAGCCCATCTGCCCGCGCGGGCACTCCGTTTCGACGTAGACTTCCCCCGGTGTCAGCGTCCGCGGTGGCTCGACCCGGTGCGAGTACTTGGTCTTCGCCAGGTTGTTCAGCCGGGCGTCTTCCTTCTTCACTTCGTCCGGAGTCATCGCTGCCTTCTTCGCGGTCGATTCCGCCAAGATGGCGTCCCATTCGCGCTGCAGCACTTCGTACTTGTCCATCGCTTGCTCGCATAACGAAATACTCTGCACGACTTCCATCATGCGGACGTAGAAGCGGTGCCAGCAATCGCCGATGACCGCTTCGCGCGGAGCCTCGGCGAACGGCGGGATCGGCACCTCGAACTTGTACTGCTCGTAGCCGCTATACGGCTCCGTGCGGCGGAGGTCCCAATCGGGGTCGCCCTTTGTGCGGTCGAGCGAGCCGCGCAGCACGGGGCCGGTGCAGCCGTAGTTCAGAGCCAGTTCCTTCGAAAGAATCCCGATGGCGGCGGTGCGCTTCACGAAGATCTGATTCCGCGTGAGCATCCCGTGGTACTCGGGGATGCGCGGCTTGAAGTCGGTGAGGAACTTGCGGCAATGGGCGATCCATCCGGCCGGCAGGTCGTCGTGGGCACCGCCGATGGTGAGGTAGCTGTAGGTGAGCCGCGCGCCGCAGACTTCTTCGAAAAGGTCGAGGATTTGCTCCCGTTCGCGGAAGGCGTAGAGGAAGGGGCTGAAGCTGCCGAGGTCGAGGCCGTAGGCGCCCATGCCGACGAGGTGCGAGGCGATGCGGTTCAGTTCGACGATCAGCACGCGGAGGTGCCGGGCCTTCTCGGGGACCATCACGCCGCAGAGCTTTTCCACGGCGAGTGAGTAGCCGAGGTTCATGTTCATGGCCGCGAGGTAGTCCATGCGGTCCGTGTACGGGATGAATTGGATCGGCGTGACGTTCTCGCCGATCTTCTCGGCACAGCGGTGCAAGTAGCCGAGGTGGGGCACCGCGTCGGAGACGACTTCGCCGTCGGTGCGGAGCACGAGTCGCAGCACGCCGTGGGTGCTCGGGTGTTGGGGCCCCATGCTGACGAGCATCTCGTCGGTGCGGACATCGAATTCGACGAGTTGGGATGTCATGATTGTCTTGCGCTCGCAGGCTCGCGGCGAAGAGGTGTTCGCCGCGAGCTTGCGAGCGTCTTCAGCTTCCAAAGGGTGTCACGAAACTCCAAGTCTGCTTCTTCTTCCCCTCTTTGAGGGGGTTGTTTTCAACATAGCGGATGGTCTGCCGCACGCGAGCCTCGTCGAAGAGATAGACCTTCCAGCCGCCGCGCTGCCAGCACTTAGGAACTTCTCCCTCTCCGTCGAGGAGGTGCTGGAAAGGATGGATTGCTTCTTCTTTGAGTCTGGCGGTGGAATGCTGCTTGAGGCGCGACGTGAGGATCTTCGCAGGGATCGCACTCGCGCCGACGACGATGTGGACGTGATCCGGCAGCACCGTACATGCATAGCAGGGGATCTCGACTTCCTTGAAGAGCTTGGCGAAGCCGCGAACGACGGCACGCGCTTGAACGCCGTTGAACAGAACGGCGGTCCGCTGCAAATGATGCTTCGCTTCGAGGCGCAGTTTGCGGTCGTGCGGCACGCGGCCGCGCGACCGGGTGCGGTCCTCGACGAACGTCGCGGGGCCGAAGCGCTGCAGCTCGGGCGCCCAAACTTTTTCGGAGCCGGAGCCACGCGGATCGTTCGGCAGCCAGAAGCCGTAGCTCCCCCAGCAAAGGTGCACCGCGAGCATATTCGTTTCACTCATGCTTCGTACCACTTCAGCAGCACCCATTCGAGCAACCAGCCCAAGAGGTTCAATCCCGCGTCGCGCACATCCCGGCCGGGGTCGAACTCACTGATCGACACGCCGACCACGTTCTCCGCGTCCCACGCCGCATCGAGCACGCGCAGCACGGCGAGCGGATGCAATCCGAAGGGCAGCGGCTGATGCACCGCGGGGAGATTCGCCGGGTCGAACGCGTCGGCGTCGATGTCGATCCAAACGCGCTTCGCTTTGTGGGCACGACTGCGGATGTCGTTCATCACGCGGTCCGGATCAGTCGCCACATCGACGGCCGAGAACGTCTGCGCGAAGGCCGCATTCGTTTCCTTGTTCAGCAGGAAAAGGTCGCGGTTGCCAACGTTGACGATCTGCGGCAGCGTCTCATCGCCGTGCAGCAGGAAGTTTCCATTGGCGGCGTTGGGCATCACGTCGTGCAGTTGGTAGATGTCGAGATGGGCATCGAGTTGGACCACGAGCGTGCTCGCGGCTTTGTCGCCGCCAAGTTCTTCGTAGACGGGCAGCACCGAGAGGTGATTGCCGCCGAGCCAGATGACGTGCTCGCCCGCTTTGATCGCCTGCTTCACCGCTTGGCGACCCGTGTGCTTCCAAGTGTTCAGCGACTTCGTATTGGGGAAGCTCAAATCCTTCACGGTCACGAGATCGCGGTAGGCGTCGCAGCGCGTGGGCCGCTTCTCCAGCGCGTTGTCGTCGAGCATTTCGCGGACGGCGTCGCCGAGCAGTTCGGCCCCGGCGCCGGTGCCGGTGCCGCCGAAGAGATCGAACGGGAAGACGATGACCGACGTGGCGGGCTTGACCTTCGACTGCGGCATGGTTCGTCCTTCAACGGGCGGGGGAACTCCCGTAGGATGACGGAAGTGCGGCCCGATCACCACTGCGAAAGCCGAATCGCCATGAGCGCACTCTTCCGAACGACGGCCGGCGGCGCGTTCGTCGCCCACAGTGCGACGATCACGGGCGATGTGCGTCTCGGCCCGGGGGCGAACGTCTGGTTCGGCGCGGTCCTCCGCGGCGATGTGGCGCCCATCATCATCGGGGCGAATGC
>JAYVTJ010000633.1:0-2198 GCA_043774415.1 Fimbriiglobus sp.
GAAGTTGCTGCCGCGCGTCGCCTCGAAGCGGTAGCCGTAGCGGTCGTTCTCGCAGGAGACGTTGCGCGTGAAGGTGTTGAGGCTGTTGGCCCACCAGAAACCGGCGCCTTCGTTCTGATCGAACGGCAGCGCTTGCTTGGGCAACCGTTTGCCGTGCAGCGCGCCGACGGCGAGGTTGCGGTCGAGGACGTTGTAGACCTCGGTGCCGTCTTCGAGGAAGAAGCCGTGGCCGGCGCTCTTGTAGCCGACGACATCGCGGACCACGAGGTAGTTCGTGCCGTGGATGGTGAAGAAGCGATTGTCGCTGTCCCAGATCGAGAGGCCGACGGCGGAGCTGCCGCGCATCGTGTCGCCGCAGAGGTGGTAGTGCAAGGCGTAGCGACCAAGCAGGTCCTTCTTGCCGAGGTGGCGGAACTCGGCGTACGAGAGCGACCCGGCGGAATCGCGGTGGTACATGGTGTGGCCGCGGACCCCGGCGGGATCGGCCGACTCGATGATGACGTTCCGCGAGAGGTTCGCCGCTTCGCCGCGGTACTCGCCCTCCCCGGCGTGGGCGTGGAGCAGAGGTTTGTCGAAGGTGAGCTTCATCCCGTCGATGGCCGTCAGCATGCGCTCTTCGGAGAGCGATTCGGTCTTCGCGAGTCCGTGCGTTTGCGTGCCGGTGAAGACGACGAGGTCGCCGACCTTCCAGCCGCTGGGCGCCGCGGCCACTGTCACCGAGGTGTCACCGGGCTTTGCCGGGCTACCGATCTTGAGCCAGGTGCGCTCCATCGGTTGGCCGTGGGCGTCCCAGCGGCCGCCGCAGCAGACGATGGCCGGGCACGACTCTTTGTTCATCCCTTCGACATGGTGAAGGCGGATGAGCGCGGTCTTCCCCTTGGCGATGGGCCGATCCGGCGAACCGATTTCGAGCGTCGGCTGCGCCGCGCCGGGGACGACCTTCTCGACGTGGGCCTCGCAGTCGAACCCCTCTTCGGAGTAGTTGTCGCCGGGGCTGATTGCGATGAGGCCGACTTCGAGGCGGGTGTCGCGGTCGGCGGCGAAGCGCAGCGCACCCGAGACGACGATGCCGCGGATGACGTCTTTGCTGCCGGCATCGTAGACGACGCTGTGCCCGGACTTGATGACGACGCGGTCGCCGGCGGAGGGCACTTTGCCCGTGCTCCAAGTGCCGGGGGCCGACCACGCCCCGCTCTTGATCGAAGTGACGACAGCCGGTTTTTCGGCGGCGAGTGCGGGGATACCGGCGAAAAGGAGGAAGAGGCAGAATCGCATGCGCGGACTCCGGACGCGAAGGGAGAGTTCGAGGGCCTGTGGCCCTCCGGCGGGAAGGGAATTGTAACCCGGAGGGACATCGCATTGCAAAGCCATTCGGAAAGTGGGAGTGGTCATGCCGATTCCCCGGCACGCCGCTTGCATCTCGAATGTCTCGAGAAATCGGAGTTGCACCTCACTCGTCGGGATGCGCTCCCCGCCGCGCAATTGAAGCGCAGCGGGCTTCACAAATGGGCCGAATCGACGGCCTAGGAGGACCATCATGAGTCGCAAAGTTCTGTTCGCTGCCGCGCTGACGGTCGCCGGGTTCGCTCTGACTGCAACCGACGCCTCGGCCCAGCGCCGCGGCGGTCGCGGTACCGGCATCTACGGCAATCAGTATTACGGCAACTCCTACGGAAGTGGCATCACCATTCCCGGTACGAACTACACGATCCCCGGCACGGGCTACTCGGGGAATAACTACGGCAGCAACTATGGGACCTACGGACAACCGGGCTATCAGTCCGGATACCGCAGCGGTCAGTACCACCAAAACGGCCAGTACTACAACAGCGTCCCGAACTACAGCATGACGCCGAACTACTACACGGTTCCGCAGACCTACGGCTCGACTCAGGTCGTGCCTTCGGACTACTCGCCGAGCGATACATCGCAAATCGCGATGCTGAATGTGCAACTCCCGATGGCAAACGCCGAAGTCTGGCTGAACGATACGCTCACCACCCCCCAAGGGATGGATCGCCAGTTCCAGTCGCCGCCGCTCGATTCGTCGAAGAGCTACAGCTATACGGTGAAGGCCCGCTGGACGGATGACGTCAAAGTGATGGAGAAGACGAAGGACGTGAAGGTCGAACCGGGTAAGACGAGCACGGTCAGCTTCCGCTAACGAGTATTGAGGCACTGCAGAACGAGCCACCGGC
>JAYVTJ010000634.1:0-20346 GCA_043774415.1 Fimbriiglobus sp.
CGATCAGTACAGCCTCGCTTCGACCTACATCGAGCTCCGGCAGGGGAAGTCGGCGCTGAAGCTCGGGCCGATGGCCGAGATGATGATCGCCCACATGGACGGGCAGTTCACCTTCGCCGACTTCATCCCCGAAGCCGAGCAGGACGTGCTCCGGCAGGCGATGGCGAAGAATCCCGAAGACCGCTACGCGAACTGCGTCTTCTTCATGGAGGCGCTCGCGATGGCCTCCGGCCGATCTGTGTCGCGCTTCGCGCTCACCTCGAGTCGGATCGGTTCCGGGTCGAACCCGAGTCTCCGGCCGCTGCCGAAGGAGCGCTCCGGGCCGATCCCGGTCAGCGGCGTGCGGACATGGGGGAGCACCAAATCGGTCGGGATGGGGGCGGAAGCGGGCACCGACACCCACACTCCGGCGAGCACCGGAGTCCAGCCGAAGCTCGCGTCGAAACCCGCGCTGCACTCGAAGGTCAAGCCGAAGCCGCCGGGCGTGCCGAAGGTCGCGGTCATCGGCTTCTTCGCGCTCTGCGTGATCGGGATCATCGGCGTGGCGCTCTTCCTCGTGGGGGGGGCGGGGAGCGCGACGCCGACCTCGGCACCGGAGCCGACGAAGCCCGACACCGAACCGACTTCGGCGCCCCCAACGAAGGTCGGCACACCGCCGACGACTCCCAGCACGGCCGAGAAGGTGATCGCGATCCCCGGTTCGGCGAAGCCGGAGGCGGGTTCGGCCCTCGTCAAGATCGTCGGCGAACGCTGGGCCTACGAATGGGTGACGGTCGCGGTCGGAGCTGAAACGCTGCGCTTTCGGCTGATCCCCGGAGGCTCACCCGGCGATGTGAAGCCCTTCTACATCTCCGAGTACAAGGTTTGGGTCGGGCTCTACCGCGCCGGCGGCGACGGGCCGATCCGCGAAACGGATCCGCTGAAACCGGCCGACCCCGGAGAACCCCTGATGAATGCGACGGCGAATGAAGCGTCCGATTTCGCCCGCAAGATCGCGCCGGGCGAAGGGGCGCTTCCGACGCCCGCGCAGTGGGATCACGCCTCGGGTCTGTATCGACCCCCCGAGCGTGCGGGCGTCGCGATCGCCGGGAGCAGCCCCATCGTCGGCGTCGCGCGGCCGGTCGCGACTCGTGGCATCGCGCCGATTCCGGACAGCAACGATGTCGATTTGAAAGACATGGCCGGGAATGGCCGCGAATGGACGAGCGGAGTGTTCGCGGGGGTGGGGCAGTCGAAGATCGTGACCGACGGCAAGTTCGCCGCGGAGGATCGCGTGATCCTCCGCGGGCGGAATTTCACGCTGCCGACGCCGCTGAGTTTCGAGAAGCTGAAGCTCGACCGGGACGAACCGCAGGCGGCGTTCGCCGGGAAGCCGAGCCCGTATACCGGCTTCCGGATTGTGCTGCCGATTCCTTAGCCAGATCACCCGACGTAAACACCCGCGTAGAGCCCGGGGAAGACGTTCTCTTCGAAGACGGAAGCCGGGCGATCCGTCGGCGTCGAGATAAGCGAGAGACTCGAGAATCCCCAGACGGTCGAACCGTTGCCGACCCCGGCCCCGGCGACGATGTCGCAGTAGCCGTCGGCATCGAGATGCTGGGCCGCGACGCGGATGCCGCCGAGATTCGTGCGGTCGGCGGCGTAGAAGCTGGCGAGCGTCTGCTGCCCGCCGGTGACAAGTGACAGTCCGCTGACAGCGGTGACGTGGGGGGCGCCCAGTCCGGCACCCGTGACGATGTCGGCGAAGCCGTCGCGGTTCACATCGCCCGCCGCGACGAAAACGCCGCCGTGGAAGGCCTCGGCGTAAGCGTAGAAATCCTCGATCAGTCGGCGATCCACGCCGGTCACCAAATTCTTCCCGTCGAAAACGGCCACGGCCGGTCCCGCGCCGGGGCCAGCACCGACGATCAGATCTGGCGTGCCATCGCCGTCGATGTCCCCCGCCGCGAGGCGGACGCCGCCTCGGAACGCACTTGCGAATGCGTTGAAGCTGGCGGCTTGGACGAAAGTACCGCCGCTCGACAGATAGACCGCGACGCGCGGCTCGGCCCCTTCATCGGCCCCGACCGCGAAGTCGGCGATGCCGTCGCCGTTGAAGTCGGCGGCCGCCACGAAGACACCGCCCCGGAAACCGTCGAAGGGCTGGACGGTGAAGATCGGCCGGAGCGTCACGCCATCGACGATGGTGACTTGGGCCACAATGCCGGGGCCGCTGCCCCCGATAACATCGGACACGCCGTCGCCGTTGAAGTCGCCGAGGGCGGGGCGCACACCGGGCGATAAACGAGGGGACGACTCTCCGAAAGAGGCCGGTAGCGAGTCCGGGAAATTGTTCGGGAAATTGTCGGAATCTTTCACGTCGCGCCCGGTGCCGTCGCGGAAGTTCACGACCGGCCCATTGTCCGAGCCGACGACGAACTCCGGATTCCGAACCACGAGTCGCGCGGGCGACGAACGGCTCGCGAGCAGCGCGGCCCCTCTCGGCGCGACATCGCCGGTGCCGAGGACAACCGCCGGCGAACCGGAATAGGCCGCGACGATCGAGTAGACTCCGGCCGGCAGGGTCGAGACCGTGATGGTCGCGACGCCGTTGATGAGGGTCGCGGTGCCGAGGACGGTTTCCCCCGCGAGGAACGTGACCGTCCCCGTCGGCGTATCGTGCCCCTGGAACCGGGGCGCGACCTGCGCCGTCAGCGTGACCGGCATGCCGACGATGGACTGCTGCGGATCGACGGTGAGGGTCGTGATCGTGGAATCCGGGAGGTCGTTCAGGAAGACTTTGCCGCTGTTCGGCGAGCCGAATCCCACGGTGGCGAAATCGGGGTTCCGGTCGCCGTCGAAATCGCCCGTGATGAGATCGGAGCCCGAATTGGTGTAAGCGTAGCGGTTCTTCGCATCCTGGATGAACGTCCCGTTCCCGTTGCCGTACAGCACGGCCGCCTCGTTGAAGACGCTGTTGGTCACTACGTCCGGGATGCCATCGGAGTTGAAGTCGGTGGACGCGACGCGGAGCCCGCCCGAATTCTGCGTGTAGAACTGCACCCCCGCCGGATTGAACGCGCCACCACCCACGTTGGCGTGGAGAGCCAGAACCTCGGTCCCGGCCGTGAAGTCGCTTTCGGCGGTGACCACATCCAAGCGGCCGTCGCCGTTGAAATCGGCGAGGGTGAAATCCCCGGCCGAGACCGCGGCCGTCGTGATCGCGGCGCCGAACGTGCCGTCGCCGGTTCCGAGATAGGCTTCGATGTTCCCCGTGCCGCTCAGCGACACGAAATCGATGCGGCCATCGCCGTTGAGGTCGCCGGTCAAGATGCGGGAGTTGTCGAAGGCGGCCACCACGGGCAACCCGACTTGGGTGAACTGCCCCGATCCGTTGCCGGCCAAGATGCGGTAGACATTCGGCCCGCTGATCTGGGTTTGCAGGACGACCAAATCCTGCTTGCCGTCGCCGTTGAAATCGCCGGCGCCGACACCGAATGTCGAGCGGGACTCGGAGAAGGATTCTGCGAATGTCCCGTCACCATTGCCGAGAAACACGAGCAGCGTCGAGGCGACTGGCGCCGACGCGGCGGCCAAATCCGGGATGCCATCGCCGTTGAAGTCGGCCGTGATCAGGCCCGTGGGGGAGCTGGTCACGCTGTCGTCCAGCGTGGCGGTCAGTGTGAACTGCCCATCGCCCCGGCTCAGCAAAATGGAGATGGCGGCCGCGACCCCCGAGCCCGTGGAGCCGTTGAACACTGCGAGATCGTCTTTGCCATCGCGGTTGAAATCCGCACTCGCGGCGACTGCCGGCCGGGTGGTGCCATTCGTGAACGCCGTCAGCGGTGTGAAACTCGGCAGCACGCGAGAGTCGAGGGCGAGGAGCGTCGGACGGACGCGGAGGCGGAGCGTCGAATCGGAAGGCATCGGCAAACCTCGAGCAGAGTCGAATCGCGGCGCGAACTCGGGTCGGACGCTGAGATTTTATCGGTCGGATCGCGTTGCGGAAGCGTCGGATCCGGTTTTGTTCCGCCAGAAGCTCCCCCATCCTGCCGGAATACCCCTATCGACCGGCCGAAGTGGAGTTGCGGCAGACTCTGCAAGGTGTATAGTCCGCGACCCGGCTTTCCGCCCTTTTCGCCGAGGCGAGGATGCTCCCGGTCGGTTTCGCGTTGATCCTGATGAGTTCCGGCCCGACGGCCCCGCCGCCGCTCGCCGTCGCGGCGCCCTGCCTCCAGCGCGGCGACGAACTCGCCTACGCCGGTGAAATCGTCGAAACCAGCGAGCGGCCGGGCAACCGCTTCAAAAAGAAATACCTCCTCGAAGTGCGCGTCTTCGTGCTGGCACTCGGTGCGGAGTCGGCCGACTGCGCGGTGATGACCTCCGTCACTCCGCAAGACGATGCCAAGATCGCCGATGCGGTCCTCGTCGTGTCGGGGGCGAATCCCGCCAAGAATCGGACGGCGCCGACGGTGCACCTGCAACTCGTCCGGGTCGATTCGCGCGGCCGCGTTCAATCGCTCGATCCGCCCGCCGGGGCACCGCCGTTGGATTTGGCCAAATCGATCGCGAAGCCGTTACCGGCCGCCCCACTCGACGGCACCCCGATTCTCGAAATCGGATTCTTCGTGCCCCTGCCGTTGGAAGGGGCCAAGGTCGGCGGCTCGTGGGCGATCGCCGATCCGACGCGCACACCGACGGTCTGGTCGGCGACCGGCGATTCGATCTGGAACGGCGGTCGGGCGATCGAACTGACGGCCGTTCTGGAATCGACCGGCTGGGATCAACCCGACACGACCGCGCAGGGCTGGCACCGCTCCGAAGCGATCCTCGCGTCGCCCGAAGTCGGCACCGCCTGCACGGTGAAGCGCGAGATCGTCCGCCGCATCGGCCGCGAGGTCGTCGGCCGGGTGACGGTGAAGTACGAACTGCAGCAAACGAATCGATCCATCGGGAAGCGCTACGGCGAACTGCGGAGCGAGATCGAACAGGCCGTCCACTTCACCGCCGAATGCGCCGTGTGTCGCACCGCGGCCGATTGGCAAACCCGCTCCGGCAAGATCGCGCGCTTCCTCGACGACCACCCGACCGGCACCACTTTCCGACCGGCGCTCGAATCGCTCGCGCGTCGCTGCGACAGCGCCGCCCGCGGCACGGTCCCGGCCGTGGCACCGACCCTGAGCATCATACCGTCGGACGCGGCGCCGCCGCGAATCGGCTACCCGGCTCCCGATTTCGTGGTCGCCGATGTCGACCGCCCGACGGGGCGCTTCCGCCTCTCGGCGAATAAGTCGAAGCCGACCGTGGCCATCTTCTTCAAGCCCGGTTCCGCGACCTCCGCAGAAACCCTCGCGGTCGCCGAAGCGCTGCACCGGCATTTCGGCGACCGGATCAGCGTCGTCCCGCTGGCCATCGGCGAGAAGGCCCCCGTCGCGGCGAAACAGCGCGAGGAACTGAAATTGAAGGTGCCGGTGTATGATGGCCTCGACATCCGCGCGGCGTACGGGGTGACGACCTTCCCCCAGTTCTTCATTCTGGAATCGACCGGCACCGTGAAGTGGATCTTCGACGCCGGCATCGGCCCCGAAACCGGATTCCTCGTGAAGCAGCAGTTGGAGACCCTGCTGAAGTAGCGATTATGGAAATTCCCACCCTCACCCGAGTCTGCGCCGTCACCGGGCGGGAACTGAAGCCCGGCGAACGGATCTACGGGGCTTTGTTCGATGAGGCGGGGAAGTTCGTGCGGAAGGATTTTTCCGAAGGCGCTTGGCGCGGTCCCGTGCCGGGAGCCATCGCCCACTGGGCCGGTCGGATTCCCTCAGCCCGCTCGCCGAGGAAGCCGACGTTCAACGATACGCTGCTCCACGATTGCTTCGACCACTTGGCTGGAGCGACCGAACCGAACCGACTGCAGTTCCGCTACGTCGTCGCGCTTCTGCTGATGCGGCGGCGGAAGCTGAAATTCGAGGACGCCCAGCGCAAGCCGGACGGCTCGGACGCCTTGATTCTGCGGGACGGCCGCACCGGAGCGCGGCTCGAAGTGATCGATCCGAAGCTGACGGACGAGCAGATCGCCGCCGTGCAGGACGAAGTCTTTCAAGTGCTCGGCTGGGAATGACAGGAGTCCGCCTCCATGCGCCGCATCGCCCTCTCGCTCGGCTTCCTCGCCGCCCTCGGCCTGGTCACGGGCTGCGCTTGGCTCGACAAAATCAAAGACCCGGCGAAGGCGCCGGCGACGGGGCCGCTCAAGCCGAAAAAGGCCGAGGAGTTCGTCTCCTATTTGAACCGGCAATCGGCCTCGATCCAATCGGTGCGCTACGACGACGTCAGTCTGAAGGCGACGATCCCCGGTCAGCCGTGGGTGCCGGCTCTGCGCAGCGGCGTGATGGTCGCCCAAAAGCCGAAGAATTTCCGGATGCAAGCGGGCTTGGCCCTCGGCGGCGATCAGCTCGACATCGGCTCGAACGCCCAGGAATTCTGGATGTACGTCAAGCAGCCGAAGCCGACCTACCTCTTCTGCACGCACGCAGACTTCCCCAAAGTCCAAGATGACTTGCCCGTGCCGTTCGAGCCCGACTGGATCCTCCAGGCCCTCGGCATGGCGAGCTACGACCCGAACCGCAAGTACGAAGTCGAGATCGCGGACAAGCAGCGCGCCTACTACCTGCGGTACGAAGACACGACCCCGGCCGGGCAGAAGGTGACGAAGGTGACCGAGTTCGCCGGCGATCCGGCCGAAGGCTCGGTGCCCCAAGTCCGCAAGCACCTGATCCTCACGCAGACGAAGACCGGCTGGCAGACGCTGATGTCGGCCGAGATCCACAAGGTCACGGTTCTCGACGCCGGCCCAGACGGTTCGACCGGCCAGCGCGCGTATGTGCAGGTGCCGACGGAGGTGACACTCGACTGGCCCCAGCAGAAGGTGAAGCTGGCGCTGACCCTCGGCAGAGCCCAGCTCAACATCTCGGAGAAAGCGGCTCTCTTCAGCAAGCCTGCGACGATCGACAACGCCAGCCCCGTGAACCTCGCCGACTTCCGCAGCAACGGGATGCCGTCGGGTTTGATCCGCGGGGCGACTCCGGGCGATTTGCCGGTCGAACGCCGGCGGCGGTGAAGTCCGAAACTGATCGCTGATCGCTGATCGCTGTTTGGCCTTACAAAACAGCTTTCAGCGATCAGCGGTCGGTCGCTCCGCGATTCGACTCGTGTACAATCCCCTCCATGCCCGACGATGCCCCGCTCGAAATCGCCTACGACCGCGGCACGCTGCTCCTCACGGGTGGCCCACCGGAGTTCGACTTCCCCGCGCTGCCGGGGGTGAAGTTCGACCCGCGCACCTCGACGCACCGCGCCCAGGGCCGTTACTACCGCGCCATCGTCGAACGACTCCGCCGCGACAAGACGCCCTACACCGACACCGCCCGCGGCTGGGACAACAAGCCCACCGGCTGGGTGCTGAGCACCGACCGCAAGCCTTTTCCGCACCAACTCGAAGGGCTGCACGAGTGGTGGAACACCGGCGCCCGAGGCGTCGTCGTGCTGCCCACCGGCACCGGGAAGTCCTTCCTCGCGGCGCTCGCCATCGAGAAAGCCAGCCGGCCAACGCTCGTCGTGGTGCCGACGATCGTGCTGATGAATCAGTGGTACGCCGACCTGTCGAAATACTTCGGCATCGAAGCGGGCCTCCTCGGCGGCGGGTACTACGACTTCCAGCCGCTGACGGTGACCACCTATAACTCTTCGTACATCCACCTCGAACGCTGGGGCCATCGCTTCGGGCTGATCGTCTTCGACGAAGCGCATCACTTGCCCGGTTCGACCTTCCAAGAAGCGGCCATCGGAAGTCTCGCCCCGTTCCGCTTGGGCCTGACGGCGACCCCCGAACGCGCCGACGGCGCCGATCTGCTGCTGCCCGAGTTGATCGGGCCGATCATCTATCGCCGGGAAATTCGGGAACTGTCGGGCGACTACCTCGCGCAGTATCGCACCGAGCAATTGCTCATCGACCTGACTCCGGAGGAAGAGCAGAGCTACCGCGACTGCCGGGAAGAGTACCGGGCCTTCGTCGCCGAGCGCGGCATCAGCTTCAGCGCCCCGAACGGCTGGCAGCGGTTCATCTTCGAAGCGAGTCGCAGCCCCGAAGGGTGGAGCGCTCTGCGGGCCTTCCGCGAGCAGAAGCGCATCGAACGCCAGGCATCGGGGAAGTTCGCGGCCCTCGAAATGCTGCTGAACAAGCACGCTGCGGAGCGGACGATCATCTTCACCGCCGACAACGCCACGGTGTACGACATCGCCCGGCGCTTCCTCGTGCCCGCGATCACGAACGAGACGAAGGCGAAGGAGCGCGTGAAGATTCTGGAACGCTTCCATCGCGGTGATTACTCGGTGCTCGTGAGCTGCCAGGTGCTGAACGAAGGCGTCGATGTCCCGGCGGCGAGTGTCGGCATTGTGCTGTCGGGGTCGGGCAGCGTGAAG
Source organism: Fimbriiglobus sp. (assembly GCA_043774415.1). Lineage (GTDB taxonomy): Bacteria > Planctomycetota > Planctomycetia > Gemmatales > Gemmataceae > JALHQU01. Next base: position 8,455 of record JAYVTJ010000634.1, read on the forward strand.
GAGAATGTGCAGCGCCTCGGCCGCATCCTCCGGAAGTACGGCGACAAGCAGGCGACCCTGTACGAGATCATCGCGCGGGGCACGGCCGAGGAGTTCACCTCCGATCGGAGGCGGCAGCACGGGGCGTTTCAGTGATCCAATTGCGGATTTGGGATTGCGGATTTCGGATTTGCAGAGAGAACGTCACTTGTGCTCGGATGCTGCCCCGTCCTGAAAATCCGAAATTCGCAATCCCAAATCCGAGATGGCACGATGCTCGTCGGCAAACAGGTCCGGGTTCGCAGTGCCAAGAACCGGCTCGTGCCGCTCTACCTCAATCCGGATTCGGGCGAGTTCCTCGCGGCCGCGCGGCAGTTGATCGCGGTTTATCGCAAGGCCCCCGGTCGCACCCGCGGCGAGATCGAGGACGACTTGAAAGCGATCCTCGGCGAAGGACCGGGGGCGCTGATCCACGAAGGATTGGCCAAGCTGTTGGAGGATCGCTGCGAGTTCGAAGTCGCGTCCGAACTGACGCCCGATACCCTGCGCGAAGCGGTGTTCGAAGCGGCGGCGCACCACCGCGCCGAAGCCGCGAATGCGGGCGTCCCCTTCGACCGCACGGTCGTGCTCGCCGAGGTCTCAAAGCAACTCGCGATCGCACCGGAGTCCATCGAACGCGGGCTGTTCGCCGACCTCAAGGCCGAACAGCGCGTCCTCACGTTCGACGACTGCATGCCCGAGTTTCTGCTCAACCGCTACAACGTCGCGCTCGCCCAAGCGCTACTCCTGCGCAGCACCGGCATGGAGGTTCGCGTCTGGGGCGAGACGCCCGTGCGCTTCCGGCAGCTCTTCCGCGCCGTGAAGTTCCACAAGCTCATCGCCGCGATCCGCAGCACCGATGGCAACAGCTACACGATCACCCTCGACGGACCGCTCTCGCTCTTCTCCTCGACACAGAAGTACGGCTTGCAGCTCGCGCTCTTCCTGCCAGCGATTCTCCATTGCAAGGCCTACGAGTTGAAGGCCGATGTTCGCTGGGGGGCCGAGCGCGTCACGAAAACATTCGCGTTGACAGCCGCCGACGGGTTGAAGTCGCACCTCCCCGACTTCGGCGTCTACACCCCGCGCGAGATCGGGCACTTCGAACAGAACTTCCGCGACAGCGTCGAAGGCTGGATTTTGGAAAGCGACCCCGCCCCGCAGACGCTCGAAGGCTCGACTTGGGTTCCCGACTTCACCCTGACGCACACGGGCAGCGGCAAGTCGCTCTTCGTCGAAGTCCTCGGCTTCTGGCGCAAGATGAATTTGGAATCGCACTACAAGCGGTTGAAGCGCTGCCTGCCGGGGAAGTTCTTGCTCGTGATCTCCGAAGCCTACCGAGCCGACGAAGTCGAGGAAGTGACCCTCGGCGACGAAGTGTACCGATACAAGCGCACGCCCTCGGCGAACGAAGTGGCGCGGATCGCGGGGAGCTTGCTGGGTGTTGGGAAAGGGAAGAAGTAGGGCCGGCGGTACAGGTATTAAGGAGCGGGTTTGCTCCTCCGTCGAAACCAGTGGTTCAATTCCTCGATCATTTGCACGGTGACGACGGCGATCGTAGCGCAGCGCCCGATGAAAGATCCTCCGAGTAAGGAATATGTCAGAGCACGCGGCCACTCATCGGCGACTTCCGCTGCCTCGTCCTCCGCCTTGTATGCGGCAACCTTGATCCGCCACTTCTTCGAATGCACTTTGGAACTGCCGCAGCGTCGGCAGATGCCCGCGGGGTACTCTTCCGCACTCTGCTTCGCGCATGCGGCGTGAACGGGCCCTTCGCACCGAGGGCAAAAGGCACCATCGCGAATCCCGATCAGTGGCTGCTGACAGACTCCACACGGCGCACCGGCCAGATGGGGCATCGGTCCGTCCCTTCGCAGTCATTTCACGGAAGAGAGTAACCCGCGCTCCGCCAGCCTAGCCAGCAAATCTTCCAGCACTGGCACGATCCACCGGTGGTTGTCGTGGAGCAGAATCGCATCGCGCGGCAGCGCAATCGCCGCAGTTTCTTCCGCGCAGCGCCCGGTATCGCCCTCGTCGCGACAGCGCCAGTCGCCGGTATCGACCGACCAAAGGATCGCATCGGAACTCCGGCCACTCACGCAAGCCACCTCACACGAACTCCCACAACTTACACGGGATGCTCCCGTTGTAGAAGTGGGTCGTCCGCGTCACCTTCAGCTTCACCTGCTTCGCCAGTTTGTCGCTCGCGGTGAAGAGCGCTAACCGCCAGCCGGGCCAGTGCTCGGCGAAGGCGGCGCCCAACTTGCGGTGCAGAGGAATCCACTCCTCTTCCTCGCCGAGGCGCTCCCCATAGGGCGGATTGCAGATCACCAAGCCCGGCGGTTCCCCCGACTTCGGCCGCGCTTCGTCGAGATCCATCCTCTCGATCCGGATGAGTGGGCCGATGCCCGCCCCCTTCGCGTTGTGCTTCGCCAACTCCACGGCATCCGCGCGAACGTCCGACCCGCGCGGCGGGAAGGCGAGCGCCGTCGCCACCTCCTCGCGGGCCGTGTCGCGGATGTCGCCCCAGAGGCGCTTGTCGAAGTCGAGGCCGCCGAAGAAGGTGTACCACTTCCGCGTCAGCCCCGGCGGTCGTCGCATCGCGATCCAAGCCCCCTCGATGAGGAACGTTCCGGAACCGCACATCCAATCGACGAGGGGGAAGTTGCCGTCGTAGCCGAGGTGCAGAAGCAGCCCGGCGGCGAGTGCTTCGTTCAGCGGGGCCCGAGTTTGAATCGGCCGGTAACCGCGCTTGTGGAGGCTGTCCCACGAGCTGTCGAGGCTGAGGATGGCGCGGTTCTTCGAGATATGCAGGTTCAGCCCGAGCATCGGCCGTTCGGTATCGACGCTCGGCCGCACACCGGTGGTCTCGCGGAACTGATCGCAGATGGCGTCCTTCACGCGCCGACTGGCGTACTGCGAATGCGTGATGTTGGAATCGCGGACGTTGCAATCGACGGCGAGCGTGTGCGCCGGCGTGAGGTAGTCGGCCCAATTGATGGTGCGCACTGCGTCGTACAGTTCATCGGTGCTGAAGACCGGGCCATCGAACACGGGCCGCAGGACACGCACGGCCGTGCGGAGCCAGAGGTTGGCGCGGTAGAGCGTTTCGATGCCGCCGGAGAAAAAGACACCGCCGCGGCCGGTCTCGATCTGCACCGCGCCGAGCCATTCGAGTTCCCGGGCGAGAACCGTTTCGAGGCCGCGGGCGCAGGTGGCGAAGAACTGAACCATATGTGAGCAGTGCGGAGTGCGGAGTTCGGAGTGCGGAATGAAAACAATACGGAACCCGTCTGCATCATGCTTTGCTCGCCAAGATCAACAGCGCCACGATGCCGAGGCCCACGGAGATCAGCCCGAGCTTGATCGACTTTTCGACGAGCCATACGGAGAGACCTTCGCTGAAGGGTCGCTTGAGCATGCGGGCGTGGATCGACGAGCAGACGGCCATGTGAACGGGCAACCCGAGGAAGAAGGCGACGAACCCCGCCTCCCAAAGCGGATAGCCGCCGAGATCGTACGCTTCCGTGACGACGCTGCCGAGCGCCCCCTCCGCGACGCTCACGGCGAACAGCACGGAGATCACGATCGCGATGCTGCGGAGGATGCCGGGCTGCGGCACCTTCGCCAGCCGGCAGGACCACCGGAAGACCATCACTTCGAACGCGAAATAGGTGGCCAGCACGAAGGCGGCACACGCAAGGAACAGTAAGATTTGCAGACCCTTCATCGCGACTCCGCATCTTCCGGGACGGGGAACTGCTCGCACAGTTCGTGCACGCTGCCGCGGACGCGCGAGAGCAGATCGTCGTCCGTCGGCTTCGTCAGCACATCCGTGATCCAGCGGGCGATCTGCCGCATCTCGGGTTCCTTCATGCCGCGCGTCGTCAGCGCCGGCGTGCCGATGCGCACCCCGGACGGATCCATCGGCTTGCGCGGATCGTACGGGATCATGTTCTTGTTCACGGTGATCCCGGCCGCGTCGAGCGATTGCTCCGCCTGCTTGCCACCGATGCCGCACTTCGTGAACACATCCACGAGCATCAGGTGGTTGTCCGTGCCGCCCGACACGATCGGGAAGCCGATCATGAGCAGCGCTTCCGCGAGCGCCTTGGCATTGGCGATCACCTGGGTCTGGTATTCGACGAACTCGGGCCGCAGAGCCTCGGCGAACGACACGGCTTTGGCCGCGATGACGTGCATGAGCGGTCCGCCCTGCACGCCGGGGAACACGGCTGAGTCGATGGCCTTCGCGTATTGTTCCCGGCAGATAATCATGCCGCCGCGCGGACCGCGAAGCGTCTTGTGGGTCGTCGTCGTCACGAACTCGGCGTGCGGCACGGGATCGGGGTGGACCTTCGCCGCGACGAGGCCGGCGATGTGGGCCATGTCCACCATGAGCACGGCGCCGACCTCCTTCGCGATCTCGGCGAACTTCGGGAAGTCGAGGGTGCGCGGATAGGCGCTCGCCCCGGCGATGATGAGCTTCGGCTTGTGCTCGCGCGCCTGCGCCGCCAGTTGGTCGAAGTCGATGCGGTGATCGGACTGGCGGACCCCGTAGCTCGCGACCTTGAAGTACTTCCCGCTGAAGTTGAGCTTCATGCCGTGGGTGAGGTGCCCGCCGTGGGCGAGGTCGAGGCCGAGGATCGTGTCGCCCGGCTGGAGCATCGCGAGGAACACGGCCATGTTGGCCTGGGCGCCCGAGTGCGGCTGCACGTTGACGTGATCGCCGCCGAAAAGAGTCTTCGCCCGGCTCAAGGCCAGCCGCTCGGCGACATCGACGAACTCGCATCCACCGTAGTAGCGCTTGCCGGGGTAGCCCTCCGCATACTTGTTTGTGAGCACCGATCCCTGCGCGGCCATCACCGCCTTACTGGTGTAGTTTTCCGACGCGATCATTTCGAGGCCGTGGCGCTGGCGATGCCGCTCGGCTTCGATGGCGCGGTGCAGTTCGGGATCGGCTTGTTGCAGAATATCCATGCCGCGGAAGCTCCGACGGAAAGAGGTTTCCTTTCGTTTTAGGGAAGTGGCCCGTCAAACTGAATGCCCAATTCTCGCAGAGCTTCGCCGAGGTTCATCGAAGGACTGTAGACGAGCCCGCGCCAGCCGTGCCGCTCCGCCGCTTCGACATTGTCCGGCAGGTCGTCGACGAAGAGGCACTCGGCCGATTCCGCGCGGGCGAGCGTCTGCAGCGCGGCGAAGTATTCGGCCGTCGGCTTGCGGTGGCCGATAAAGTGCGAAGGACAGAGCGCATCGAAGTGCCGGAGCACCTCTGCGAACCGGACCGAGTAATTCGCGTAGTGGGCCGCATTCGTATTGCTCGCCAGCATCACCCGGTAGCGCGGCTTCAAGTGTGGAATGAGGTCGCACACGGCGGCATTCGGGGTGAAGATGTCCGCGAAGGCCGCTTCGAAGTGCGCGAAGGTACAAGTCAACTTCGCGGGTGCGCGGATCCCCTCGAAGAACTCGCAAGTCGTGAGCCGGCCGCGCTCGTAGTCGGATTCGGCGGCGCCGCCGTAGATCGCGGTCATCAGTTCCGCTGCCAGCAGTTCGGAGTACGGCAGCAGCTTTGCGAGCGTGATCCCGTGATCGAAGAAGGCGACGACGTTGCCGAAGTCGAAGAGGATGGTTTTCATGGCCGAGCGCACCGCATAAATAAAGGGGCGAGCGAGTCCGATGCCCCGACCGCACTCCGACAAGGATATCCCATGCCGATCCGTCTGCTCATCCTCGGCTTGTCACTGCTCCTCAGCGGAGCGGCGTTCGCGGCCGATGATCCGCCCGCAATCTCCGCGAAGCGCATCAAAGCCGATGTGACCTACCTCGCCAGCGACCGGCTCGAAGGCCGTGGCCCCGGCACCCGCGGCGAAGACCTCACCACCGACTTCCTCGCCGAGGAATTCAAGAAGGCCGGCCTCAAACCGATCGGCGAGCGCGGCACCTACCTCCAGCCCGTCCCGCTCGTGCGCGTCGTCACGAGTCCGAAATCGACGCTCCGCGCGACGAAGGGAAAAGAGGAGACGCCGTTCGCCTGCGAAGATGAGTTCTCCGGCATGAGCCACCTCCAGATCGACCTCGCCGAGTTCGACGCCGAGGCGGGCTTCGTCGGCCACGGCATCACGGCCCCCGAGTTCGAGTGGGACGACTACAAGGGCATCGACGTGAAGGGCAAGGTCGTCGTCCTCTTCACCAACGAACCCCCGTCGGACGACCCGAAATTCTTCGGTGGCAAAGCGCTCACCTACTACGGCCGCTGGACCTTCAAGTTCGAAGAGGCCGCACGGCGCGGGGCGAAGGCATGCCTCATCGTCCACACCGCGGAGACGGCCGGGTATCCGTACTCGGTGGTGAAACCGCTCGACGGCGCCCAGCTCAAGCGCGATCCGGAGAAGCCGGCGCTCGCCTTCGCCGGGTGGCTCTCCCGCAACGCCGGCGAGAAGCTCTTCGGCCTTTCCGGCAAGAAGGTCGACGACATGCTGAAAGCCGCCGATGCGAAGGGGTTCAAGGCCTTTTCGCTCGGTGTCAATCTGAAAGGTAGCATGCCGACGGAGGTGAAAAAGATCGTCAGCAACAACGTCGTCGGCATGATCGAGGGGAGCGACCCGACGCTGAAGTCGGAAGCGGTCATCTTCACGGCGCATTGGGATCACCTCGGTGTCGGCCGGGCCGTCGTCGGCGATGCGATCTTCAACGGCGCTGCGGACAACGCGACCGGCTGCGCGCTGCTGCTCGAACTCGCCCGCGCCTGGTCGGCGGAGAAATCGAAGCCGAAGCGCTCGGCGATCTTCCTCGCCGTCACGGGGGAAGAGAAGGGGTTGCTCGGCTCGAAGTTCTACGCGCAGAACCCGATCGTGCCGCTCGGGAAGACGGCGCTGAATCTCAACTTCGACATGATCCTGCCGCTTGGCGTGCCGGAATCGATCGTCGTCACCGGGGCCGAGCGCACGACCGCGTGGCCGACGGTGAAGGAGGTGGCGAAGAAGCACGGCCTCGAGATCGAAGCGGATCAGAGGGCGCACCTCGGCATCTTATACCGGTCCGATCACTTCTCGATGGCCCGCGCCGGCGTCCCCGCGTTCTCGGTCGCGGCGGGTATGAAGATCAAGGGGAAGTCGGAGGAGTTCAGCCGCAAGGCAATCCAGGAGTTCAACGACAAGCGCTACCACACGCCGCAGGACGAAATGCAGCCCGATTGGGACTTCTCGGGCTTCGTCACGCTCGCCGGGTTCGCGCTCGATGTGGCCCGCGCCGCGGCGAATGCCGACAAGCTGCCGACGTGGAACGCCGGCGACGAGTTCCTCCCGGCCCGCATAGAGAGCGGCGTGAAATGAGCGACTACTTCACCGGGAACGGAATTACGACCGCCTCCGAGTCTGTGTTGCCGCGCTGCTTCGAACCGCAGCCGAGCAGCAGCGAACCGTCCGGGCGCACATCGACCGAGGCGAGCGGCCCGAACTCGAGTTCGCTCCCGTACAGCAGCTTGCCATCGGCGACATTCCAGACGGCGAGGTAACCGCGGAACTTCGGGGCCGTGCCGACACTCACGAGCTTGGTGTTGTCGGCATTGAACTTCACGCACTGAACAAAGCCGGGGTGCGCGGGGGCCGGGCCACCGTCGCCGAGCGGCTTAAAGTTCGGGTTGGTGAACTCGCGCACGAGCGCGCCCGTGTCGGTGTTCCAGAGCTTCACGGTCCGGTCACTGCTCCCGGATGCGAGCTGCTTGCCGTCTTTCGTGTAGGCGAGCGAGAAGACCTGATCGGTGTGCCCCGGCAGCCGCGCGGCACCCGGCGCGGGAGCCGTATCGCTGCCCGGCTTGATCTCCTTCACGATGGTGCCGGCGGTCGCGTCCCAGATTTTGATCGACTTGTCCAAACTGCCGGAGGCGACGAGCTTGCCGTCCGGGTGCCACGCCACAGCGTAGATCGACTGCCCCTGCGGGAGGATGTGGGCGCTGATCGCCTTCGGCGCGGGAGCGGGGACTTTGGACACATCGAAGATGCGCAGGATTCCGTCCTGGCATCCCGTGGCCACGAACTTGCCGGTCTTGTCGAAGGCGGCGCAGTGGACGATGTTCGGATGGGCCAGCGTGAAGCTCGGCTGATCCGAGACGAACTTCCAGATCCGCGCCTGCTTATCGTCGCAGCCGGTGAGCAGGGTCGAACCGTCGCCGACGAATGACAACCCCTTGACAGCGGCCGGGTGGGGCAGCTCCAGCATCGGCTTGCCGAACTCGGGCGGCAGCGGTTGGCCCGCATCGAACAGCGTGTTCCAGACGGCGACTTTACTGTCGGCCTGCACGCCGGCGAGTGCCGGGGCCGTCGGATGGAACGCGAGCTCAGTCACTTTAACGCCCGTCTTCCACGAGCCGATGACCGCCCCGTCGGCGAAGTTGTGAACGGTGATCGTCGGCTCCGGCCCGTGCGCCACGGCGACGAGCGTGCCGGCTTTATTCGCGGCGATGGCGGTGATGCCGACCGCGTCGCCGATGATGCGCTCCTTCGCTCCGGTGCCGGTGTTCGAGACAGCGACTCCCTTTCCCGTTCCGCTGCTGAAGGCGCTCGTCCCGTTGGCGGTGCCCGAGAGGGCTCCGCCGAACAGGGTCGCGTCGGACACTTGCTTCGCGAGGACGAGCGGCGTCGCGGTGATCGCCTTGTCGGCACCCGCGCTGAACAGGACCGGCAGCGTGGGATGGAACGCGAGGCCGGCGATCCCCCCGACGTGCGTGACGACTTGTTCGGGCAACCCCGTCGCCACGGTGACGACGATTGCCGTCCCATTCGCGAGTCCGACGACCAGGCGCGTTTTGTCCGCACTGAACGCGAGCTGCGCAATGTCGGCAGCGAAAGCGGGGACCGTGAGCGGTTTGGCATCGGCCGTCTGCCAGACCGCGAGCGTTTTCCCGGTCGCGGCCGCGAGTACGGTTCCGTCCTTCGAGAGCGCCAGCACCTTCGCGACATCGGCCAGGGGCCCGAACGCCTTCAGCTCCTTAGGGGCCGGGCCAGCCGCGATTTCGTGGAAGCGGACAAATTTATCTGCGGTCGCGCAGGCGGCCAGCCCGAGTGCGGGTTGGATCGACGCGACGCCCGCGGAAGGCACGGTCGCCCGGCCGAGATCGACTTGGATCGACGCGGCTGACACCGTCTTGTCACTGGCTGTCAGCACTGTCTTGTTGTCCGGCTGCCAGATGAGCGCCGTCACCGGTGCGAGCGGCTCGGCGACGGTTTGCAGTTCCACGCCGGTTGCGGCATCGAGAATCCGCACGGCCCGGCCGACCTTGCGGACGACCGCGATCGCGATGCGCAGGCCGTCGTTCGAGAAGGCGATGGCTTCCGGCTCTTCGGTCACCGGCATCGACCAGACCGGTTTGGAATCGGCGAGGTTCGGCCGCACCAGCAACGTGCGGACATTCCCGACGGTGCCGAGTTCGAGGATCTTGGTGCGATCGGCGCTCAGCACGGCGTGGGTCGGATTCACCATCGCCGCCGCGAAGGCGGTTTCATCCTTGATGTTCGCCGGGTTCGTGCTACGGACTTTGCCATCGGCCGAGACGCTCAGGATTCGCTTGCCATCGACCGACAAACCCATCGCGAGCGGGGGTTTCGGCAGGGTGAACGCCAGGATCTCTTTGTCCTTCGCGGCGGGCGTGGGCCAGTGCCGCACCTCGCCGTCGGCATAGCCGATCGTGATGCTCTTCGCGGCGGAGATCAGCGCGAACGCGGCCGGGGCTTTCTTCGTCCCGAGCAGCTTCGCGACGATCTTGCCATCGGCCGGGTTCCAGAGGATCGCTTCGCCGGAGGCATCCGCGCTCACGACGCCATCCACCAGCGCGGCGAACGACGTGACTGTGGCCTTGTGCTCTTTGAATTCGCGCTCCATCACGCCCGCATTCCAGATGCGGATGGCGTTGTCCGCGCCGGCCGTGATGACCTTTTTCCCATCGGCACTCGGGATCGCCCACGCGATGGCGACGGTGTGGACGAGCGCCTTGGCCGGAACCGCCGGCGGAATGAGTCCGGCGACCGGCCAACGGCGGGCCACGCCGTCGGTGCCGAGGGTGAACAGCGAGGCCAGATCGGCGGCGAACGCCAGCGATTTCAGCCCCGTTTCGCAGGCGAGTATCTCCCCCTTCGGCTTGCCATCGGCGCCGAGGAAGAGCACCCGGCCGCTCGCCAAGCCCACGGCGGTACCGAAAGTTGGCGGGCCGAACGCCATTCGATTCACGCCGGCCGGGACTGTTCCCAACTCGGTGAGCAGGCCGGTTGCAGTGGCCCAACTCCGGAGCTTGTTGTCGGCGGTGACGACCAGCAGCGTATTGCCGTCGGCGCTCAGTGTCATCGCGGTGACAGTGGCCCCGCCCGGCGCGAACGGCTTTGGCGACGCGAGCAGCGCGGCCGGGTACGACTTCAGGGCGCCGTCGGCCGTGGCGACCATCGCAGTGCCGTTCGCGGGGTTCACCCAAAATCCGGTGATGTCCGCGACCGCGACCCCGATGGAACCGTTTGCGATCCCCGTCGCCGGGGTCCAGTACCGCAGCGTTTTGTCGGCCCCCGCCGAGTAGAGCGTCAGACCGTTCGGCGCGAAGCCGAGGCCGATCACCGCTCCCGCGTGGCCGCTCAAGGTCTGTGTCAACTTGCCGTCGAGAGCCGTCCAAATGCGGATCGTGCCGTCGGCGCCCCCGGCCGCAAGGAGTTTGCCGTCAGCGCTCGCGGCGACCTGCGTGACGCCCGCCGCATGCGCGAGCAGGCTCGTCGGCTTGCCGTTGGCGATGTCCCAGATTTTGAGTTGGTTGTCGGAGGAGACGGTCGCGAGGGCGGAGCCGTCCGGCGCGAAGGCGACGCCGAGGACGAGGTTCGCATGGCCGTTCTTGCCGGCGAGCGTGCGCAGTTCCTTGCCGGTGGCACCGTCCCAGAGCTTCGCGGTTTTGTCGAAGCTACCTGTGGCGAGGAACTTGCCGTCGGGCGAAACGGCCACCGCACCGATGGGATCGGTGTGCCCTTTCAGCGTCAGTGCGGGCACCGGCGGCGGGGCCGGTGTTTGGGCGACGGCGAAGCCGAGGAGGGCGAGCGGAACGGCGACGACGATGCGGATTCGGGACGCTATCATAGCAATCTCGGGATAGGCGGGAGCAGTCCGACCGGCAGGGGTAGGAGTGTCGCACGCCGCAGGGTTCGGGTCAACAGGTATGGATTTTCACGATCCGGTCGCCGCCGGCCTGCACCTGGGCTTCGCCCTCTGGTGCCTGTTCGCCGGGGCGTTTCTCCTCCGCTGGACGCGCCGGCATCCGCCGGACCACCGCATCGCCATCGCCGTCTACGCGACCAGCGCCGTAGTCCTCTACACGTGCAGCGGCCTCTTCCACAGCCTCCGCTACCACTCGGAGCAGGATCCGCAGTTCGAGTTTTTCCGCCGGCTCGACCTCTCCGCGATCTTCGGCCTCATCGCGGGATCATGCATCCCGACGTTCATTTACGTACTGCCGAAGTGGTGCATGCGGATCAGCGTGGTCACCGAACTCGCGATGGCGATCACGGGGATCGTGCTCGTCTGGTCGATGGAGGAAGTTGTCACTCAGACGCTCATCTTCGTCTACGTCGGCATGGGCCTCATCGCCATCGTGCCGGTACACCACTTCTACCGCAGGCTCGGCATCCGGGGCATCGTTCTCATCTTCGCCTTCGCCTCGTTCTACGTCGTCGGGGCCGTCGCCCAGGCGCACGAGTGGCCCGTGCTCATTCCCGGCCTCCTTGGCTACCACGAGGTGCTGCACGTCTGCGACATCATCGCGACGCTGCTGCACTTCATTTTGCTGGTGCGCTTCGCGCTGCCGTTGGCGCGGCGGCGGAGCCGGGGTGTTCCGACCGATTCTGGCGGTGG
>JAYVTJ010000635.1:0-3956 GCA_043774415.1 Fimbriiglobus sp.
GATGTTCACCGGGTGATCGCCCGCCGGACCGCGGCGCTCGATCAGTTGCACGTCGCGCTTCTCGTCCACGGCCGTCTGCGCCAGCACCGTCTCCAGCATGTCCATCGTGATGAGACCGGAGCAGCAGCACGACACCAGAATGCCGTCGCGGTCGAGGAGCTTCATGCCGAGCTTGTGCAGGCGGCGGTAGCCCTTCATCGCCTGCTCGATCGAAGCCCGATCGCGGGCGAACTTCGGCGGATCGAGCACGATCACGTCGAACTTTTTCCCTTCCCCGGCGAGCTTGTCCAAGTGATCGAAGACGTCGGCCTGCACGAACTCCATCTGAGTCAGGCCGTTCAGTTCCGCGTTCCGCTTCGCGAGGTTGATCGCCGACTCGGAGGCATCCACCGACTCCACCATCGTCGCCCCGGCTTTCGCCGCGTAGACTCCGAAGCCGGCCGAATAGCAGAACGCATCGAGCACGCGCGTGCCGGTCGAGAGCTTGGCGACGGCGAGTCGGTTCTCGCGCTGGTCGAGGTAGTAGCCGGTCTTCTGCCCCTCGGCGATGTTCACGGCGAACTGCAAGCCGTTCTCGCGGATCACGTATTCGGCCGGGGGAGCTTCGCCGCAGAGCAGGCCATCCTGGAGTGCAAGCCCTTCGAGCTTGCCGATGCCCTTCTCGGTGCGGAGGTAGATCCCCTTCACGCCGAGCAACTCGGTGAGGAGTTCGGCGAACATCTCGCGGCGGTTGGCCAGCGCCAGCGAGGTGAATTGCACCGTCAGAAACTCGCCGTAGCGGTCGATGACCATCCCGCTGAGGATGTCCGCTTCGCTGAAGGCGACGCGGTACGCGGCGTCGGGGCCGACGTTCAGCTTCAGCGCGTCGTGCCGGAGTTCGATGGCCCGCTTCAACCGGGCTTTGAAGAACTCGCGGTCGAGTGCGACCGATTCGTCCCACGAATAGAGGCGGACGACGATCTTGCTCAGGCTGTTGTAGAGTCCGCGGCCGACGAAGTTGCCGACGGAGGATCGCAAATCGACGACCGCGCCGTCGGCCGGTTTGCCTTCGACGTGATCGACGGCTCCGGCGAAGACCCACGGATGCCGGCTGTAGAACGGTTGGGCGCGCTTCGGCTTGAGGATGACTTGGCCGGAGACTTCGGACGAAATTGTCACGGGGAACCGATCGGGGAGCGCCGGCCTCTGCCGGGTCGGCGCACGGAGCGAAAGCCCGGCAGGGCGGCCCGTAGTCGGGCGTGGATCGAGTGATTTGTTAGCCCGACGCGCCAGCGAGGGTCTGCACTCCGTCGCTGGCGCGTCGGGCTAATAAATACGGCCGCAGTCAATGGCCCTGGAGCACGCGGCGGAAGTACGCCAAGCCGCGCTCCACTTCGCTGGGCTGCGTGCGGGCATCGAGCAAAGCCCGCACACGCAGCAGCAGTTCGGTCTTGTTGATCGGTTTGGTCAGGAAGTCTTCGGTGCCCACTTCCACGGCCCGTTCGATGTCGGTCACCTGGTCGAGGGCGCTCACGATCAGCACGCCGATGCCCTTGGTCGCCGCGTCGGCCCGCAGCCGCTTGCAGACTTCGAAGCCGCTCATCTTCGGCATCATCACGTCGAGCAGGAGCACGTCCGGCTTCCACTCCCGCGCGGCCGTCAGCGTCTCTTCGCCGTTCGCCGCGATGCGCGTCTCGTAGCCGGTGCCATCGAGGTGGGCTTCGAGTAGTTCGGCATTCTGCGGGTTGTCGTCGGCGATCAGAATTCGCGGCATCGCGGGCACTCCTGTCGGGAGATTGTATGGATGTCACGGCGAGCCTCCAATTGCGGAATGCCGGGCAAAATTGTGGAGAAGTGAAACTATCGTCATTGTGTACATGAGTATAAGTGATGATTGACGCGTTGTCAAATTGCGGTGGCGAGAAAAAGCGAACTCCGCTGGTGGCCCGCAGCCCGGGCGGGTACAAGTTCAACGGTTCTATGGGGATGCGCATGACATTCGAAATCGCAGAACTGCTCGGCGCCAACGTCCGACTCGCGGCGCTGGCCGAAGCGCACCGCGAACCGCTCCGCAGCGCGGCGGAAGAGGACCGCATTTGGGCGTTCACCCTCACGCGCGGTTGCGGGTCGGGCTTCGATCCGTGGTTCGACCATGCTCTCGCCGAGCGCGACGCCGGCCGCCGCTGGCCCTTCGCGGTGCAGCGGCTGAGCGATGAGGCGTGGGTCGGAAGCAGCAGCTTCCTCGATCTCGCGATCGAGCACCGCCGCGTCGAGATCGGTTCGACGTGGTATCACCCGGACGTCTGGGGCACGGCGATCAATCCGGAGTGCAAGCTGCTCCTGCTTGCCCATGCGTTCGAGGCCGTCGGTGTCAACCGGGTGTCACTCGTGACCGACGCGCTCAACGTGCGGTCGCAGGCGGCCATCGCGAAGCTGGGAGCCACGCGGGAGGGGATGCTCCGTTCGCACATGATTTCGCAGGGAGGCCGCATCCGGGATAGCGTCGTGTTCGGCATCGTCGCGGCCGAATGGCCGGCGGTACGGGCGGGGTTGGAAGCGCGGATCGGGGCGGCAACGTAGCGGAAGTCGCCAGACTTCCGACCTCGCAAATCTCGGAAGTCTGACGACTTCCCCTACGAGACAAGCGAAGCTGCCATCGATTTTGAACACTTGCATCCACCGCTCATCTGCGGCATACTGGGTCCACCCGCCCGCCATCGCTTCGCCTGCCCTCCGCTCCCGGAGTCGTCCATGCCCTTCCCGCCCGCTGTCGGCTGCCCCGATTTCCGCGATACCCTGCGAGTGAGCCGCCGAAGTTTTCTGCGCGCCGGAGTTCTCGGCACGGCCGGGCTGAGCTTGGCCGATGTGCTGAAGGCCGAGGGCGTCAAAGGAACTGGCGAACGGCAGAAGTCGGTCATCATTTTGTGGATGCGCGGCGGGCCGAGCCACATCGACATGTGGGATCCGAAGCCCGATGCCCCGGCCGAGTTCCGCGGCGAGTTCGGCACCAAACCCTCGGCCGTGCCGGGGATCAACCTGACGGACATGCTCCCCGAGACCGGGAAGGTCATGAAGAAGTGGAGTATCATCCGCAGCCTCCACCACGACGACGCGGGCCATAGCTCGGGCGATCAGATCTGCTTCACGGGGTACAAGCCCGGCGCGAACCCGGACGAGAACATCCACCCGAGTATCGGCAGCATCGTGTCGAAGCAGATCGGCCATCAGAACCCGAAGATGCCGCCGTACGTGATGATCCCGCGCCAGGTTCCGGGCACCGGTGCGGCTAACTTGGGCGTCGCGCACAAGCCGTTCGAAACCGTCGCCGACCCTGCGAACGTCGGTCCGTTCAAGCTGCCGAACTTCGAGCGCCCCGCCGGGGTGACGATGGAGCAGATCGGGGATCGGCGTTCGCTGCTCAAGGATTTCGACCGGATCCGCCGCGACACCGACAACAGCGGCCAGCTCGCGGCGATGGATCGCTTCCAGGAGCGGGCGTGGGACATCCTCACATCAAATGCGGCCCGCGATGCCTTCGACCTCGATAAGGAACCGAAGGATCTGCGCGAGCGATACGGCTTCGGCGCGGCCTACGATCCGAAGGCGAGCAACCGCTGCGGCTGCCCGAGTTGGGCCCAGCGCATGCTTCTCGCGCGCCGCTTGGTCGAAGCCGGCGTGCGGTTGGTGACGGTCGATCTCCGCTGGTGGGACACGCACGTGAAGGGCTTCGAGTCCCTGCGCGACGGCTTCCTGCCGCGCTGGGATAAAGCCTACACGGCGCTCATCAACGACCTCGACGAGCGCGGGCTATTGAAATCGACGCTGGTTCTGGCGTGGGGCGAATTCGGCCGGACGCCGAAGGTGAACAACGATGCGGGACGCGATCACTATCCGAACGTCTTCAGCGCGGCGCTCGCGGGGGGGCCGATCATCGGCGGTCGGGCGGTCGGAGCATCGGATGAAAAGGGGGCGTTTCC
>JAYVTJ010000636.1:0-2110 GCA_043774415.1 Fimbriiglobus sp.
CGGGCAAGATCGCCTGGCAGAGCACCGAAGATACGCCGAGCTATGCTTCACCGATTCCCGTCGGCAAGGACGAACTCGTCTTCCTCACGAACTCGCACGTCCGCAGTCTTAGCGCGGCCGACGGCAAGGAAATCTGGAAGCATCCCTTCACCGATGCCTTGCTCGAAAGCTCGACGACGCCCGTGAAGGCGGGGGATCTGTTCGTCGTCGGGTCGGTGAAGACCGGCTCCGTCGGCATCCGCATCGATAAGGACGGCAAGCCCGAACAGGTCTGGAAGAACGACAAGCTGACCTGCTACTTCTCGACGCCGGTGCTCGTCGGCGAGTACCTCTACATGGTCAACGGCAAGGCGACGCTCCAGAACGCGGCGATCGTCCTGCGGTGCGTCGAAGCCAAGACGGGGAAGATCGCATGGGAGAAGACGAACGTCGGCAAGTACCATGCGGCGCTCGTGAGGACGGGCGACGGCAAGCTCCTCTTCCTCGACGACGGCGGCAACCTGATGCTGCTCGAACCGAACGCCAAAGAGTACAAGGAACTCGCCCGGGCCAAGGTGTGCGGCGAGACGTGGGCGCACCCGGCACTGAGCGATGGCAGACTCTACCTGCGCGATGACAAGAAGCTCATATGCCTGCAATTCGGCGAGTGACTGCAGCGGAAGTCGCCAGAATTCCGATGCCTCGCCGCGAGAGGCAGGCTCGGAACTCTGGCAAGTTCGCTACGAAGCTCGATCAATTGCGGTTGCGCTCCGGCAGATCGCGCACCGGCGGCACGACGACCATCGGCAGCGTCTTCAGCGGAGCGATGCCCGGCTCGACGGCGATCTTGCGCGGTTCCACATTGCTCACCGGCGCGGGCACAGTTGCTGAAATGCTCGCCATCGGCGGCAGCGGCGCGGGTGCGACTGTCAGCGGCGTCTGGAGCGGCACTTCCGGGCTGAGGTTCAGCTTCGGCTCCGTCTTCGGGACGGGATCGGTCTTAGGCGGATCGACCTTCGGCAGCGGCGTCGGTGCCGGGAGCGGCATCGGCGCGGACGTCGGATCGGGCATGATGACCTGGTAGCTCGGCAGCCCCGTCGCGACGGGGCTGGGCGCGTAGGCGAGGCTGCCCTGCGGGCAGATGTCCGACCACTGCCGCCACTTCGTCTGGTAGTGGCCGTAGCAGCTTCCGGGGTTCAGCGTGGGTCCGCAGAACTGTCGGATGTAGTGCCAGTCGGAGATCGGATACATTTTCGTCGCGCAGAGTGGATGGTTCGCATCCGGCATGTGCTTCTGGTGATGCTTGTTCGGGGCGAACAGCGCCCCGGTGCCGAAGAGGGGGCCGCTGCCGCAGCCGCCGGGGGTATCGCAGCCTTGACCGAGGGCGCTCGCAGCGCCGACGACCGCGACGGCGGCCGTCGCCAGAATCCGGATCGGGAACATGGACGAATCCTTTCGTGGGAAACTGCGAAGCGATCAGCGGCGCGAGCCGCCGCGGGAACTGCTCGACCGACCGAAGGACTGATTGCCCAATCCGCCGCCGGCCATTCCGCCGCCTCCGGCGTATGCCCCGAGGGGACGATTGAATCCGCTCGAAATACCGCCGAAGCTGCCGCCCGAAGTGATGCCGGGTATGCGGTTGAAGTAGCCGCTGTAGCTGTTGAACACCGAGACGTTCCCGGTGGGGCGCTGCGAATCCTGCGACGATTGGATGGCGTCGTTGATGGTCGCGTTCTGGGTCGTGAGCTGCTGCTGCAACTGGTTGAACTGCTGCGTGAGTTGCTGCTGCGGTCGGACGAGCCCGAGGTAGTTGAGTCCGGCATTGCCGGTGCCGCCGAGGAGATTCAGGTAGGGGCTGAAGGTCGGACGCTGGCCGCCGCCGCCGGGGACTTGCGGTTGGGCCGAAGCCCGAGGCAATTCGGATGCGGCGCCGAGTAGGAGGACGACGGCCGCGGCGAGGAACGAGCGGGACATGGGGATTCCTTTCGGGAGTGCGGAGCGCGGTTGCACCATTCAGAATAAAGGATCGGAGCGTCGCTCACAATCGTCGATTCCGCACTCGGCGGCCCATCTTGGGCTACGCAACGAGATCGACGGAGGGCGGGGTTCCCGTGAACCCCGCCCTCCGTCG
>JAYVTJ010000637.1:0-2608 GCA_043774415.1 Fimbriiglobus sp.
CCTTGCGGAATGCTTTCACGTTCGCTTCGGCGAAACCCCGCTCCTTCTCGGCGTGCACGGCGGTGACCGGTTGCCCGCAGGCGGAACAACTGACACCGACGGCGAGGTCGGCGAATTTGGATTGGCGAATCAACGCCTCCTTGAGAAGCGTGTCCTGTTCCGTCCGCGCGGCCTCCGCCCGGGTCAGCGCTTCCTTCGCGATCCCATCGGCGTCTTTCGCACCGGCGGCATCGTTGGCGAGCGAGGATGGAAACGCGTCGACCTTCGCCGCGAGTTCCGCGACCCCCTCCGCCCCCGACAGGAACTTGGATTGCCGGGCCAACTCCCCGCGATGCAGGATCGCCGCGCGGCCGTGCGTTTCGACCGCGACCGCGAGCGCGGCCTTCCCCGCATCGGCCGCTTTCGATTCCGCATCCAGTCGGGCGCGTTCCTCTTCGGCTAGCTTTCGCTGTTCGCCGAACACGGCGACCTTCCGTTCGTCCTCGGGCAGCTTCGCTCGCAGCGGCACGAGTTGCCGGAGCGTCGGCAATACAACCTTCAGCTCCGCGTGCTCGGCGTGGTCGCGGCGGATGCGCTCCGCATCGGCGGAACGCGAGTCGGCCTCGTTCAGTTTGCGCTCGAGTTCGGCCCGCTTGGGTTCCGCGTCCTCCCAAGTCCGCGCGTGGGTCAGCCCTCCGAACGCGGCCTCCTGCACCGCCGCGGCGCCGTATTTCGCCCCTGCGCAGCGCTCAGCATCGAGCCGCAGCGTGTCCAGATCGTCGGCCGAGACTTCGGCCATCCCCTCGCGCTTCAGCGCCAGCGACTTCAGTTCGGCCCTCTTCGCTTTGGCATCCTCGCCGATCCGCTTTGACACCCGCTCGTAGGCGTCGAGGCCGATGACGCTCTTGAGGATCGTCATGCGCTCCTTCCCGGTCGCATTGAGGATTACCTCCGCATCCCCCTGCCGCAGCAGGATCGACGCCTGGAACGAGTCGAAGTTCAGCCCGGTGGTCCGAATGACCCAGTCCTTCACTTCGGCGACGGAATCGACCTGCGGCACGCTCTTCCACCGCCCCTCGAACCGCTGCTCGACCGACTGCGTCGGCCGCGCTCCCCGCCTGCGATTCCGCGCGATCAGGTAGTGCTGCCCGGCGAACTCGAACTCGAAGCTCACGCCGAAGCCGTCGCTCCCGTGGCGGATGAGCGAATCGGCGTCCCCGGCCCCGCCGCGATGCTGGGCGAAGAGGCAGTACGTCATCGCGTCGAAGACGGCCGACTTGCCGATACCGTTGGGGCCGCCGAGCACCCAGAGCGGTTCGTCGTCCGCGAAGTGGATCTCGGTTTTGGGGCCGAAGCTCAGGAAGTTTTCGACCGTGACGCGCTTGGGAATCACGACGTCCTCGCTTCCGTCAAAAAAGTGTCGGCGAGGGCGAGCACATCTACGGCGTCCGGGTCGCCGTCGAGCCGGTCCGCGAGGTACTTCCGCACCGTGGTCTCGAAGCCCGCGCGCGAGTCGTAGCGGCTTTCGCGGTCGGTCGCCGCGCTCTCGGCTCGCTCCCACTCGACGGCGTGCAAGCGCGGGAACGCCTTCTTCAATTGCAAGTCGATTTCGTGCCGACTCGTGCCCTCGGCGGTACCGGCGATGCGGATGCGCACGATGGCGATTTCGCGGTCGGGGTACTGCGCCGCGAGTACAGCGATGTCGGCGCTGTCTGGCGCGATCAGGTCGATGGTGTGGAACGCGGTCGGCGCGATCGGCAACCGTACCGGCACGACGGCGGCGGCCCCGGCGATCTCGAGCAGCAGCACGGCGTGCGTGTCGTGCGTCTCGCCGAAGTCGAGGCGGTCGAGGCTGCCGGGGTACTGCACGTTGGCCGCCCCATTGAGGATCTGCGGCAGGTGGATGTGCCCGAGCGCGACGTAGGCCCACATCGGGTTGAGATCGCCGAACTGGAACTGGTGATCGTCGGCCGCGGTCATCTTGTAGAGCGAATGCGTGTCGCTGCCGCAGATGTGCAGGTGCGCCACAAGCACCGTCGGCAGGGCGGGATCGACTTTCGCATCCTTGATCCAAGCGGCGAGTACCGATTGGATCTGCGTGTTCTCGGCTTCCCGCGTGGGGAAGTCGGCCGCCGAAATCTGGTAGCGGCTGGCGAACGGGTACGGCGCGAGCACGAACTGCACGCGCTGACCGGCGCGGCTCTGAAGCACGACGATCCGAGGGGCGTTCGCAATGTAGACGCGTCCGCAGGAGAGCGGTTCGCCCGCTTCGCGCCGGGGCACGGCGAGCATCATCCCCGCGAGCACCATGTTGATGCGCGCATCGCGGTCGTGGTTGCCCGTGATCGCGAGGATGGTTCCGCCGCGCTCGAAAAAGGGCACGAACACCCGGTGGATGTGCAGCAGCGCCGCGGTCATCTCCGGCACACTCGCCTGCTCGCTGAACAGGTCGCCGGCGATCAGCAGCACTTCGGCGTCGTGCTCCAGACAGAGTGCCGCGACCCGCTCGACGCGGACTTCCAAGTCTTTCGTGGGGTGTAATCTCTCCCCCGCGTCGTTTACGCGGCGATTCCCATCGATTCTCGGCAGATTCGGTCGGATCGCCCGTTTAAGATCCTCCGGTAGGCCT
>JAYVTJ010000638.1:0-2471 GCA_043774415.1 Fimbriiglobus sp.
CGACCACTTCCCAGAACAACAGTGCCTTGTTCATCCTCGCTCCTCCGCGTGCGTTCCCGCTATTCTACACGGTGCCGCCCGTCGTTTGGAGGTCATCCCGCCATGCCCCGTGCGGTCGTCCTGCTCAGCGGCGGACTCGACAGCGCCACCGTCCTCGCCCTTGCGCAAGCGGGCGGGTTCGAGGTGCATGCGCTCAGCGTCGATTACGGCCAGCGCCACCGGGTCGAACTCGAACGCGCCGCGGCGCTGGCTGCGACGGCGGGGGTGAGCCATCGCATCGTGGCCCTCGACCTTCGCGGCATGGGCGGCTCTGCGCTGACTTCCGAAACCGATGTGCCTAAGGACCGCAGCGCCGCGCAGATGAACGCCGGCATCCCGACGACGTACGTGCCGGCGCGGAACACGATCCTCCTCGGCATCGCCCTCGGCTACGCCGAGACGCTCTGCGCGCTCGACCTCTTCTTCGGCGCCAACAATTTGGATCACGCCGGCTACCCCGACTGCCGGCCGGAGTTCTTCGCGGCGTTCGAGACCCTCGCGAATCTGGCGACCAAAGCGAGCACTCAAGACGGCGGTCGCTTCCTTATCCACACCCCGCTGATCGCGCTGTCGAAGGCTGAGATCATCCGCACGGGGCACAAGTTGGGCGTCGATTTCGCGAACACGCTGAGCTGCTACGATCCGGATGCGGAGGGTCGAGCCTGCGGGAGGTGCGATGCGTGCCAGTTGCGGAGAGAGGGTTTCGCCGAAGCGGGGGTCTCCGATCCGACGGTCTGATTTTCGTAGGGCGTGGTCGGGTCCGCGAGCCCCACCATCGGTCTCGTAGTGCAATGGTGGGGCTCGCGGACTCGACCCACCCTACGCGGACGCACTTCACATCCGCGGACCGTACGGCTCCAGCGCGAAGGTGACGTGCTCGCACGCCACATGGCACGGCACCGGCAGGGCGGCGCGATCGCGGTGCGGTCGGTTGTCGATGTGGAACTCGCCGGGACAGCGGAAGCCGAGCCCCTCTTGCGAACGGTAGAACACCAAATTCGCCGAACCTTCGGGCAACAGCACATGCGCCTGCGGGCCGGGGCCGAGGATCAGGTTCTCGGCCATCAGCAGGATGCCGTCCACGGCGACGGGCAAGCGGTGGCCGCTCACGAGTTCCAACCGCGCCGACGGGCTGATCGGCACCGGCTGATGGAAGATGAACTGGCAGGTGGCGCCGAGCGTCACGCGGTCGCCGGTGCGCAGGATCGTCCGCTTCGCGCTCGCTCCATTCACCATCACTTCGCGCGCCGATTCCAGAACGTATCCCTCGCCGTCGCGCGATAGTTCGGCGTGCAGGCGAGAGACATCGGCGAAGAGCGGCACATCGACGGGGCCGAGTGCGGTCGCCTGGCCGAAGGTGATCCGCGGCGCCATGCAGACGAGGAAGCCGCCGACGCCGTCGATCCACAGGACGAAGCGCTTCGGGATCGCACTCCCCGGCGAAGAGACCTCACCCCCCGGCCCCCTCTCCGAAGCGGAGAGGGGGAGATCGAGCTTCGGCGGGTAGGCCATCGTCACCGCAGTGAGGTTCGGCCCCGCGGCCCGCACGCTGGCTCCCGAGTCGGATTGCGATGCCGCAGGCGAATTGGGGTGGAGCGCTTCCCACGCCTTCGCCTTCAGGTTGCGGGCATCCCGGTGATTCGGCGCCACCGCCGTCACGGCGTCGGCCCATTCGTGGATCGCGCGCCACCGCTTCGCCTCGGCCGCGTCGTAGAGCTGCTCCACTGCCGCGCGGTATTGCTCGGCCCGGCGCGCGAGGTCGGCCGTGGGATACTCGAATGCGGGATGCAGATCAGGAGGGGTGCGTTCCTTCGCCTTCGCCAGCGTGCCCTGGGCCGCGAGGAAGTCGCCGCGGTCGGCCATTTCGAGGGCGAGGATCCAGTCGCGGGCCGCTTCGTCGAGGGCATCGAACTCCGGATGGAACGCGGTGCGCTGCTTCAGCCGGGCGAGCGATTCGAGCATCCGCAGGGGCTTGCCGAGGCGGAGGTGTTCCTTGCACGCGATCAGCCCTTGGCCGGTGAGGATTTTGCGGAACTCGACGAGTTCGACGAGGCCGGTTTGCAGAGCTTCCGCGGCGAGCAAATCCTTCCATGCGGCTTCGGCATTCTCGTTCCGACGAAATTGCTCCGCTCGCACCCAGTAAGCGCGGGCCACATCGACGTTCATCTTGAGGGCTTTGCCGTAGCCCGCCTGGGCGAAGGGTTCGAGGATGCGGCGGGCGACGTCCGGCTGGCCGTTGCGGAGGGCATCGCGCGCTTGCCACGCGGCCAAATAGAAGGAGAGGATCATGGGTGAGCCTTCAATCCGGATTTGTTAGCCGGACGCGCAAGCGACGGTTGTCCAAGCCCGGATCCGTGGCGTCCCGCCGGTTCCAGCGTGTCCGTCGCTTGCGCGTCCGGCTAACAAACGCTCTCAACATACGCGAAAAAGCC
>JAYVTJ010000639.1:0-3020 GCA_043774415.1 Fimbriiglobus sp.
CCGAGACCGCCAAGCGCTTCGACAAGCTCGCCCTGATCCGCTCCGTGCATCACGACACCGGCGACCACTTCGCGGCCGGGCACTGGATGACCACCGGCCGCTTCGGGTCCACCTCCGTCAGCCAGGCGCAGAAGTATCCGTCGGTCGGATCGCACATCGCCAAGGCGCACGGCCCGAACAACCCCGGCCTTCCCGCGTACGTCGGCCTCCCCTCCGCGCAGACGATTTATCTCTTCCCCGGCTACATGGGTGCGGCCTATCTCGGTGGCGCCTACAACCCCTTCGATGTGAACCGCGTCGAGAAGTATCTCGGGCCGACCGACACGCGTCCCGTGCGCTCCCCGGACTGGCTGACGGGCACCAAGAACACCCTGACGAGCGAACGCGCCCGGCTGCTGAGCCAGTTCGACACCATGCGCAAGGACGTGGACAAGACCGGCATCGCCGATTCGTTGGATCAGTTCCAGCAGCAGGCGGTCGATCTCATCCTCGGCAACAAGGCCCGCGAAGCGTTCGACTTCGACAAGGAAGACCCCCGCGCCGCCGACCGCTACGGCACCTCGGCGTGGGCGCGCTACACCATGATGGCCCGCCGACTCGTCGAAGCCGGCGTGACCTTCGTGACGGTCGATATGCCGCACTGGGACGATCACTCGAGCATCGAGAAGAGCCACGGCTTGAAGGTGCCGATCGTCGATCGGGCCGTCGGAGCGCTGCTGGATGACCTCGAAGAGCGCGGCCTGCGCGACGATGTGCTCGTGGTGGTGATGGGCGAATTCGGGCGGACGCCGCGGATCAACACGGGTCAGCCGGGGATCCCGGTGCCGGGCCGCGACCACTGGGGCAACGCCATCAGCGTGATGATGGCCGGCGGCGGCTTGAAGGGCGGAATCGTCGTCGGCAAGACGAACGCGAAGGCCGAGCATCCGGTGGAGCGGGCGTTGAAGCCCTCGCACATCTTGGCGACGATGTACTCGGTGATGGGCCTGGATCCGAAGCAGACCTTCAAGGATCATTCGGGTCGCCCGCACCCCATGCTCGACGACGGCGAACCGATCGCGGAGCTGATGTGAAGCGGCCGAACAGCCGGGACCGATGTTGCTCCGGGCAGACCGTGACCGCTTGCGAGCCGGGCGAGATTGCTTCGGACGATGTCGCAGCCTTCGGCCCGTTCAAAAACAGGTCGATGGCCTCGTGCTCGAATCCGTAACGCCCGGCGCGATGAGGGGATGCTGAGTGCGACCTACACCCGCACTTTGAACACCCGTTTGTAGAGCGGCATCATCCAGTTCGGCAGCAGGCGGCCGAAGCTGCTCCTCCGCGTCTCGCCGATGTACACCTGATCCCCCGGCTGCAAAGTCACATTCGTGCGGTCGTCGTTGTCCAGGAAGATCGCTTCGAAATCGACGTGGAACAATTCGGGCGCCGCGCCCCGCGCCACGTTCGGCCGCACGACGCTGATGTCGCGCGGGTCGGTGCAGCCGGGCTTGAGCGTGCCGGTGCGCTGGAGCAGTTCGACGACGCGCTCCGGCCCCCGGTAGACGAGCATCTGCTGGCGATTGGCCTCGGGGCCGTGGACCGTCAGGAACTTCGCGCTCGGATCGACGAGGGCGAGGCTCACGCGGACGGGATCGAGGTGGGCTTCGTCCGCGATGGCGACCCGCGCCTGGTCGAGCCTCAGCCCTTCGACGCGCGGCCGACCGCCGGGGCCGAGCGGCAGGCGGCCATCGACATCGACGGAGACCTCCGCGTCCCAGGCCGGATGGCCCGCGTAGCGCACTTCGAGGAGATCGGGGCAGCCGAGGGTGTAGCCGGGCTGGTTGATGGGGGGCAGCGGCACCGTGGCGATGGGCATGGCCTGCGACCGCACCGCCGTCGAGCGGTGGGCGCAGCCCGCCAGCACGGAGGCGAACAGCAGAATGCAGCCGGCGCGGTTCATCCGGAGTTAGATCGACCGTCCGGCGCGGGGAACTTCAAGGATTGTGCCGGATAGCCGGGAGACCCGTCGGCATCACTCGTCGTACTTCAGCAGGAACTTCGGGTTGATGGCCTTGAAGCTGAGCCGCCCGCCGATGTCGGCGTCGGACTCCTCGACCGGCGGCCGCAACACTACCCCTTCGCGCTGGACATTCGGGTTCAGCACGCTCGTCCCTTCCGAAAACGCGACCAGTTCGTCCACCGTGTGATCCAGCACCAGCGTGCCGAGCTGCGGCACCGATTCGAGCCCCATCTCAGCGAGCAGCGCCGCGGTGTCCGCACTGTCGAGGTAGCGGTGCGCCGAGATATCGAAGGCGTTGAAGAACCGGAGCGTCACCACCTTCAGCGCGTACTTGTTCTTCTGAATCCCCGGACCGATCACCTCCGCTTGAAGGGCGAGATCGAAGCCGAGGCGCTCCCGGGCGGCGCGGAGTTTCTCGTCGAGTTTCAGCATCCGGGCGACCCGCGCGTGCAGGTTCCCCTCGTCGGTTTCGTCCATCCAGAGGTTCCGGCTGCACACGCCGAAGGAGCCCTGGCGCACGAACGCGGAGAACGAGGTGCCGTCGAGCTTCTCGGTGACGGCGAAGGTTTTGCCGCGGTTGCGCTCAAGCATCGCTTCGAGGAGCTGCACCCGCGTTTCGTCCGTCTTCGGCAGGAAGCCGGGGAAGCCCCCCTTCACCTTGCCGCTCATACCGACGGACACTGGCGGCTCCCACTTGCGGATGCCGAGGGCGGCGGTGACATCCGTGCCGTCTTCGTCCGGCGTGCCCGCGGGCAGGAGCGCGAGCGGGAAGCAAATGCCCTGCGACACCTGCCCGCGCAGGCGGACGGTCTTGATGCGGAACCCGGCCGAGGTTTCGTCGGTCGCCGGTTTGAAGCTGCCGGCGCGGAGGAATTCGAACTCCGGCCGCACGGGCAGGAGCGAATCGATCTCGCAGTAGACGAGCTTGTCGCCCGGCTGGTGTTCGCCCTTTTTGGAGACGACCCACCAGCCGAGGACTCGGATCTTCTCGATGGCGTCGGCGTTCGGAATCGGCTCGACG
>JAYVTJ010000640.1:0-4388 GCA_043774415.1 Fimbriiglobus sp.
GGTGTATTGGACGGTGAAAGTCGGCATCCGTGCCTCCCGGGGAAATGGGCGAACTGGAGCATAACCGAAACCCGATGCCAAAATCCAGAGGCACACCCCGCCGATCGGGGAACTTCGGCTTATGGCTTATAATGCGGCTATGAGCGATGCCGAGGCACTCCTGCACGCGGTGCTGGCCCACCCGGCCGACGATCTGCCGCGCCTCGTCTTCGCCGACTTCCTCGAAGAAGCGCGCGACCCGGCCTCGGTGGCCCGGGCCGAGTTCATCCGCGTCCAGTGCGAGCTGGCGCAGGTCGAAGCCGACCCCGATCCCGCGGGCGTCCACGCGCTGCTCGCGCTGCGGACGCGCGAGCGATTGCTCCTCTCGAAGTTCTCCGACGTCTGGTTCGATCCGCTCCGGCGCCGCGGCGAACCGTTCTTCAGCGCGCTCAGCCACGGCCGCTTCCGGCGCGGCTTCGTCGAGATCGCGTGGATGCCGGCCGGTCAGTTCCTCTGGAAGGCCGAGAAGCTCTTCGCCCGGGTGCCGCTTCGCGAACTGCGCGTGACGATGACGACCCGCGAAGAACTCGCGGAACTCCTGGACTGCCCGCACACGGCCAAGCTCGGGGCGCTCGATCTCTCCGACCGCAAGCTCGGCGACCGCGTCGCGCAGGAGATCGCGCGCTCCGCGCAGGTGCGCTCACTGCGCCATCTGCGACTGAAGGGGTGCGGCCTCACCGATGCTGGCGCCGAGATCCTGGCCGGGGCGGACCTCGGTCATCTGGAGGGGCTTGAAGTGCAGTGGAATCACTTCACCGAGACCGGTCGGCGGGCGCTGATGCGCGCCTTCGGCAACCGCGTGCTTCAGGAGTGGTGAGCGCCGCCGGCGGGAAACCGCACCCCCTTGCAGGATGCGGTGGATCTGCGCCGCGTACGCTTCCGTGGAGTGGCGCCGCCGCGCAGCGATCCAGCCCGCTTCTCCGTGCAACTGCGCAAGCTCCGGCGCCGCGGCGTACGTCGCCATGCACTCGGCCAGCGCATCGGCGCCGCCCCGGTAGAGCAGACCGGTGCGGCCGGGGTCGATCAATTCGGAGGTGCCGCCCGCGTCGTAGCCGATGACCGGCCGACATGCGGACATCGCTTCGACGGTCACGCGGCCCATCGCCTCATTGGGCGAACACATGAGCGCGACATCGGCGGTCAGGAATGCCCGCTCGGGGTCTGGGATGTAACCCCAGAACTCGATGCGATCCGTCAGAGCCAGCTCTCCGGCAAGCGCCCGGCACGAATCGAAGTAGCCCTGATCGCCCGTGCCCCCGGCGCCGCCGACGAGGAGCAATCGGGAATCGGGGAACCGCGCCGCAACTCTGGCGAATGCCCGGATCGCCACCGCTTGCCCCTTGCTCGCGCGGAAGCGGCCGACGAGCGCGAACGTGAACGGCCCACTCCGCCCGCGCAGGGCTTCGGCCTCCCGGCGGCGATCATCGAAGACGCTCTCCCGCGCGACGCCGTTGTACACCACATGCGCGTTCGCCCGGCCGGCGGCGCCGAGTTTCGCCCGCCGCAGCGCTCCCGAAACGAAGATCGCAACGTCGGCGGTACCGAAAGCGAGGCGGGCCATCCGCGCCCCGAAATCGGGTTTGAGGTCGTAATCGCGGTCGCCGAATTCGCGGATGTGCCAGACGTGCGGGAGTTCGAGTTCCGCGGCCGCGAGTGCGCCGATCGAGAAGACGGACGAATTGGAGTAGACGAGGTCGGCGTTCCAGCGGGCGATTTGCGCCGCGATGGGGCGCAGATTGCGGACGTTCCGGACGAGCCGCTCGGCGGCTCCCGCAGCCGTTCTCCGCGTCGAGACGCACCATTCGAACGGGAGCCGGGCCGCCGGGATTCCGCGTCCGGCCAGGGCGCCGAGGAGATCGCCGTCGTCCGGGCAAATGACGTGCGAGCAAATGCAGGACGCGCCGAGCCCCTCGATGAGGTTCAGGAGCGACAGGTTCGCGCCGTAAAGCTCCGCGTAGTGCGTGATGAACGCGATGCGCCGATGCGCCGCAGGTGCGGTCACTGCTTCGGACGAATGGTCGGGTTCGTGGACGGGTTGATGAGTTCGGGGAAGGTGTAATCCGGCGAAGTCGTCGAAGTCCCCGCGAGGTTCGGCGTCGGCACGATACCGGGAGGCGGCGCGGAGAGCGGCGTCCGGCGGGTGACGGTGGCGATCTCCGGGTAATAGTACCCGAGGTAGTAGTAGCCGCGATCGGACAGCGGCCGGTAGTAGTTCCCGGCGTAGTAGTCGCTACCGTAGCCGTACGAAAGCCCGAACTGGACTTGCGCGGTGCGGAGGCCGGAGTAACCCGGGTTCGCGGAGACCATGCCGCGGGCATACGGTTGGGCCGATGCGGTCAGGGTCGTGAGTGCGAGCGCCGCGGCGGCGAGGGCGATTCGGATGCTGCCCATGTCGAAAACTCCGTGTGAAGGATCGAATCCATTCTACACGAGGGGTCTTGGTCGCCCCGGCTCCGCAGTGAATATTTCGTCCATTTCGAGTTGCCGCTACCCCCGTTCGCGTGCGATACTACACCACCTGCCCCGCCGTTTCGGTCGAACCCGCCGCGATACATTTTTCGGAGACTGCCCGTGCTCACGATCTTCAGCAAGCCGCACGCGCACGGGGGCTTCTGCGACGGCGTCAGCCGCCGCGATTTCCTCACTGTCGGCGGCTCCCTCCTCGGCGGCGGCCTCATGCTGCCGAACCTCCTCGCGGCCGAGGAGAGCCAAGGCATCGGCTCGTCGCACAAAGCCGTCATCAACATCTTCCTGCCGGGCGGTCCGCCCCACCTCGACATGTGGGACCTGAAGCCGGACGCTCCGGCCGATGTGCGCGGCGAGTTCAAGCCGATCAAGACGAACGTCCCCGGCATCGAAATCTGCGAGCACTTCCCGCTCATCGCCAAGATGATGGACAAGTTCGCCATCATCCGCTCCCTCTCGGGCAGCAGCGGCGACCACGACGGCTATCAGTGCATGACGGGCCGGAAGAAAGAACCGGCGAAGGCCGACTTCTGGCCGCACCTCGGCGCTTGGGTCTCCAAACTCCAAGGCACCTCCGATCCGTCTATCCCCGCGAACGTCAGCCTGATGTACCCGACCGGCGAACCGAAGTGGGGCCAGCCCGGCACCGGCGGCTTCCTCGGCATGGGCCACTCGCCGTTCCAACTCGTCAGCAGCAAGGCCGGCGGGATGAAGTCGGACAGCCTCACGCTCAAGGGTGTGTCGCTGGAGCAGTTGAACGATCGCGTCGGTTTGAAGCAGGGCTTCGACAGCGTGCAGCGCGGCCTCGACAACGGCGGGCTGATGGAGGGGATGGATTCGTACACGCGCCAGGCGATGAACATCCTGACTTCCACGAAGCTGAAGGATGCCCTCGACCTCTCGAAGGAGCCGAGCGCCGTCCTCGAGCGCTACGGGGTGGACGATCCCGCGTTCGAGCGCGACGGCGCCCCGCGGATGGTGCGGAACTTCTGCATCGCCCGCCGACTGGTCGAAGCCGGAGCCCGCGCGGTCACCATGAACTTCAGCCGCTGGGACTGGCACGGATCGGACGGCAAGAATTTCGTGCAGGCCCGCAAGGACTTCCCGCTGCTCGATCGGGCCATCACGGCGCTCGTCGGCGATCTGCACGATCGCGGCCTCGACAAGAGCGTGTCGGTGATCGTCTGGGGCGAGTTCGGCCGGACGCCGCGGATCAACAAGGATGCGAGCCGCGATCACTGGCCGCAGGTGAGCTGCGCCCTGATGGCCGGCGGCGGCATGAAGACGGGCCAGGTGATCGGCGCCACCAACCGGCTCGCGGAGCACGCCGTCTCGCGGCCGGTGACGCACCAGGAAATCTTCGCGACGCTCTACACGAACCTCGGCCTCAACCCGAGTTCGGACCGCGCGATGGATACCAACGGCCGACCGCACTACTTGGTCGAAGACGGCGTTCAAGCGATCAAGGAATTGATTTGATTCGTGAGTCTGAGAAGCTGCCGGGAACTCAGACCGGGAGCTTCTTCCCCTTCGCCTGCAGCAATCTGCCGAGTTGATCGGCGCTCAGGCGAGAATCGTCGATGAGCAGCCCGCCCATTTCGGTCAGGATGTAACCTTCCAAATCGTCGCCCGTCCACCCCTCGGCGATCAGCCGCGTGCGGATGCTCTCGAGCGCACCGTCGCGGAGCTTGTCCGTCTGCCGGGAGATGGTCCCCTCGTGGACGCCGAGCAGCCCGGCCACATCGCGCTGGCTCATCTTGTAGCGCCACCGCAGCCCGAGCAGCAGCCGCTCTTGGTCGCTCATGCCCGTCAGCCAGTCGCGCGCGGCGGTGCAGAAGGCTTCGTGCCAGCGCGTCTCGGTCTTCGTCTTCGTCGGCAGTTCC
>JAYVTJ010000641.1:0-22936 GCA_043774415.1 Fimbriiglobus sp.
CCTTCCTCTTCCCCGGCCAAGGCGCCCAGTTCATCGGTATGGGCCGCGAACTCGCGGAGACCCTCCCCGCCGCCAGGGCACTCTTCGACGAAGCCGCCGAAGTCCTCGGCTACGACCTCCTCGACCTCTGCGCGAACGGCCCCGCCGAGCGGCTCAACGAAACCGACGCGAGTCAGCCGGCGATCTTCGTGGCGAGCTTGGCCGCGCTCGAAAGCCTCAAGGCCAGTTCGCCCGACGTCGTCGCCGGGGTCTCCGCGACGGCGGGTTTGAGCCTCGGCGAGTACACGGCGCTCGTCTTCGCCGGCGCGCTCTCCTTCCGCGACGCACTGCACGTGGTGAAGGCCCGCGGCGAGGCGATGCAGGCAGCGGCACTGGCGACTCCGAGCGGCATGCTGGCGGTGCTCGGCTTGGAACCGTCCGAAGTCGAGGTGCTCGTCGCCGAAGCGCGGGTCGCCGGGACGCTCGAAGTCGCCAACCTCCTCTGCCCCGGCAACACCGTGATCTCGGGCACGCTGGAAGCGCTCGACAAGTTCGAGCAAATCTGCTTGGCACAAGGTGGCATCCGCACTTCGCGGCTCGCGGTCGCCGGGGCGTTCCACACGACTTTGATGAAGCCGGCCGACGATCGCCTCGCCGAAGCGCTCGCGAAGATCACCGTGAGCGTGCCTCGGATCCCCGTCTGGTCGAACGTCGATGCGCTGCCGCACACGGACCCGGCCGAGATGCGTCCGCTGCTCGTGAAGCAGGTGCTTTCGCCCGTGCGCTGGGAGGCGACGATCCGGGGGTTGATGGCCGCCGGCGCCGACAAGTTTTACGAGATCGGCCCCGGCCGCGTCCTCGCGGGCCTGCTGAAGCGCGTGAACCGCAAAGCGGACCTGACGAACGTGGGGGCGTGAACCGATTCGGAGAGCGACGATAATCGACCCCGATACGAACCGGATGCCGGCGCTCATCCGCAGGGACCGCCGCCGCACCGTCTGGCGCTGGGCGAAGCGCATCGCCGCCGTGCTGCTGCTGAACGTCATCATTGCGACCGTAGGACTCGTCATCGATTGGAAGCGGACGCGGAACGCCGGGCAGGAGAAGGTCGATGCGATCGCGGCCCGCCTCGACGCCGACGATCCGGGCTGGCGCTTCGAGGAGATCGTCGCCGAGCACAATTCGAAGGTGCCCCCGCCGGACTCGAACTCGGCGATGAGGGCGGTCGAGATCGTGAAGGGGTTCCCGAATTCCGATCCCGCAATGCCGAATGTGCAAAGCCTGCGCACGCAAATTGACAAAGATCGCCTGCCGAACGAACGGCCGGACGCCGGAAATTGGGATGAACTGGAGAAGCGCTACGCCCCGTACGAACGCGGCATCGCGGAACTCGCGGCGTGGTCCGCGACTGCGCCGCGCGGCCGGTTGAAGATCGAATATCTCGGCGGCAGCCCGATGGAGATCCGCCTCGAAAACACTCAATCCCTGCGGATGGCCTCGTTCGCCCTCTCGTGGCAGGCGATCCGCTGCTCCCGCGACGGCAAGACGGCGCAGGCGCTCGCGACCGCACTGGCCGGCCTGCATCTCGTGCGATCCATCGACTACGAACCGCTGCTCATCGCGTATCTCATCCGCATCGCCGGGGGCATGCAGCCGATGAATTCGGTCGAGCAGACGCTCGCCTGGAATGCGGACGCGGACGACCGATCCCTCGCCGCGGTTCAGGAGTTGGTCTGGAGGGAGAGCACGAACGTCTCGATCAAGCCGTCGATCCGCTGCGAGCGGGCGATGATGCACCACCTGTTCGAACTGATCGATCGGGGCGAAATCACGGTCGATGACAAGAAGCCGTCGGGCTTCGAATTCGGGACGCTCATCTTCCGTCAATATATCCCCGCGAACATCGCCTTTGTCCACGAACAGTACGATGAATTCCGAGCGCTGCTCGATTTGCCCGCCGGTCAGAAGGCCTCCGCCATCCAGCGGTGGACACTTCCGCCTCGGACACGCGAGAACCTCCTCGGTCACTTCCTGATCCCCGTCGTCAACAAAGTGGCCCTCGCCGAGATGCGCTACCAAGCCAAATGCCTCTGCACCGCCGCCGGCATCGCCTGCGAACGCCACCGCCTGAAATACGGCCGGTGGCCCGCGAGTCTCGGCGACCTCGCCGAGTCCGGCTTGCCGAAAGGGGTGATCGACCCCTTCGACGGCCAACCGCTGCGCTATCGGATCGTCGACGACGGCGCGATCATCTACAGCGTCGGCACGAATGGAATCGACGACGGCGGCGATGTCGTCCGGCGCGAGGGGACGCCGGACGATGTCGGCTTCCGACTCTGGAATACGGACAAGCGGAGGGTGCCGAAGCCGGCGGAACCGAAGCCCATCGAGTTGCCGGACGAAGGGCCGTAGGGACGCGAAAATGGCTTGAAGTTTCTGCTGTCTGGTTGAGTCGAAGTCTATTTTCGCTCATACCCTTTTTGGCACTCGCCGCAAGTCCTTGGCGAGCATAGCCTGTCCGACGTTTTGCAAGTCTGTCCGACGTTTTGCACGTCTGTCCGGCGCTGGGTGGGGGGAATGCGTCGGACAGACGCTCGCATTCGCGGCGCCGGGCGTCCGAAAGCGCACTAGGCTCCGGTGCGGCATTCCCGCAGAGGCTCCCCTCCAGCGCGGACGGACGAGATGATCGGTCGGACATTCCTCGGACGCTACGAAGTCCTGCGGCAGATCGGCGAGGGCGGCATGGGCCGGGTCTACTTGGCCCGCCAGACCGACCTCGGCCGGCAAGTCGTCGTCAAAGTGATGCACGACCACATCGCCGCCGACAGCAAATTCCGCGATCGCTTCCAGCGCGAAACGATCCTGATGGCCCGGTTCCATCACCCGTACGCCGTCACCCTCTACGACGCCTCGCTGAACGATCCGGCCGGGTCGTGCATCGTCATGGAATACGTGAAGGGGGGCAACCTCGAAGCCCTGCTCGAGAAGGCCAAGAAGATGACCGCCCCGCGCGTCGGGCGGATCATCGGCCAGCTCTGCGAGGTGCTCCAGGCCGCGCACGACGAGGGGATCATCCACCGCGATCTGAAGCCGGCGAACCTGATGGTCGTCGATGCCGATTCGCCGAGGGAGCGCATCAAGGTGATGGACTTCGGCCTGGCGAAGACCATCGAAGAGGGGAACGCGCGGAAGGTGACCGACACGACGGTCGATTTCGCGGTCGGCACCCCGGCGTACATCTGCCCCGAACAGATCCGCGGCGAGGCGATGGATCACCGCGGCGATTTGTACAGCGTCGGCATCATGGCGTTCGAGCTGCTCAGCGGCCGGGTGCCGTTCCAGGGGGCGTCGGGCATGGACGTGCTGCTGGCGCACGTCACCGAGGATCCGCCGACGTTCAAGCAGATCGGGCTCGACGGCTGGGTGCCGGCGTGCGTGGAAGCGGTGATCCGGAAGTCGCTGAGCAAAGATCCGGACGACCGCTACCAGTCGGCGCGGGAACTGGCCAAGGCGTTCGAAGGGGCGCTGAAGCAGGCCAAGAGCGATTCGCGCGGCCGCATGCCCGGCTTGGCCGATGGGCCGGCGAAGCGATCCGATGCGGAGGACGAAAGCGAAGACGCGATCCTGCTGAAGCTCGAGATGGCGCCGACGGGCGTCGTGGCCGCCGCGCGGCCGCGGGCGGTCGCCGCGGAGGAGGCCCGGACGGGCTTGCAGACGATGCCGGCGGCGCGGGTGGGCGCCCCGCCGCAGACGCCCGCCCCGAAGATGAGCTTCAACGACCGCACCGAGGCGCAGGCCCGGGAGTCGCTGGCGCTGCCGTTCAGCATGGACGCGTGGATGCCGGAGTCGATCGCGCTGATGAAGCTGCGCGGCTTCGTGCAGGACTACGGCGGCGAAGTGCTCGAGAGCGGCCCGCGGCTCGTGAGGGTGCGGCTGCACCGCGCCCGCGGCGGCGGCGCATCGGGGGCGTGGTTCAGCTTCTCGCGGCGGTCGAGCGGGCCAATCGAACTCGAACTGCAGCTCCACAGCACCGATCCGAAGCAGCCGAACAAACTGAGCATCCACGTGCTGTTCCACCCGTCGCACCCGTCGCTGCTCGGCGATAAGCCCTGGCGCGAGCGCTGCGCCGACATCTTCATCGACCTGCGCGGCTACCTCATGGGCGGCGTCGTGACGTGAGGGGGTGCGGGAAGCGCAAGCGACAGCCCCCGGCGGATGCCGGGGGCTGTGTTGGGGTTTTTCGGCATCGGCGGGGGCTGTCCCGATGAAGTGCCGAGTACTACTTCAGGTGATCCGGAATCGGTGTCCCCTTATCCCTTTTGGCGAGGAAGGCATTCTGGCAGTCGTGATACGGATATTTTTTATCGATCACTTGCGGAGGCGGAACCAGCCCGCCCGGTCGCTCGTAGATCTGAATGGCGACGCAGTAAGTCTGCTTGTTCTCAACGTAGGTGTCCACACAGACGAAGTCGCCGGGTTTGAGGTCCGACAAGAGGTAAGATCGCGGTCCCCTCACGAGTTTGTGGACTTTTCCGGCTGCCAGACAATCATGTGCAGGTAGCGTGATCGGTGCTTTCCGGGTCGGGGTGAGCAACAGCGAATCCTTGGTGACAGCCAGCACGATCCCTTCGACGTTGATTGTCTCCTCGACCCCGAATTCCACTTTCCGTTTAGTGGACTTCGTGGGTTGATCGTCGGCGGTGACGGCGCCCACGAGCAGGGCTAAGACAGTCAGCGAAGTCGATTGCAAGAGTGACACGAGGCACCTCGGAAATATGAAATACGAAATGAGAGTCCTCCTCACAGCGGAGGAGGACTTCCGAGTTTTACTGAGGAGGTTTTTTGGTCAGGACGAGATCAGTGCCACTTTCTGAGGCTCCCCAGCCCGTGACACCGGTGGGGAAAGTGGGGAGCACTGCATCCGAGAAGCGGCCTGCGACGATGACAGACCATGATCTGCCTACGACGCCCCCTGTCGGCTCGTAGAGCACCGTGGGGGACAGCTTCGCGGCGGCGCTGATGGTGAAGGTATTGACAGTCGTCCAGAGGTCGCGCTCCACGCTATCCGGGGTGCCGTTCACTTTGCAGTTGAAGACGCCACCCGTGAAACTGACATGGGCTGTCGCTACGAGATTGCTGAACTTGGCATCCGGCGACGCGGTGCCGACCGGAGAACCGAGCGCGATGTTTCCACCGGTCACCTTCATGGCGCTATCGATGGTGACGGTTTGGTTCGTCTCGGTAGCTACGTAGAGAGTTTGAAAAGTTCCACCCGTCATCTCGAAGCCGTGTTCGAGTTTGATGGTCGAGCCGTTTTGCACTTCGATCCGCCCGTTGCCGCTGAGCTGGAGAGTCGGAGGGTCGGGCAGGTCGCCGGCGATCCGGCCCTTGAATTCGATGGACTTCGGAATCTTCATCGTCGAGTTGTCTGTGACGACGTAGGCGAGCCCGCTCTTGACCTCCATCGTGATCGTGGCCGTGTCTTTGCACACGACTTGCTTGATGGGGTTGCCGGTGTTGACGAATCCATCACCGACTTGCTGGGCACCGGGGTTAGCCGCTCGAACCACGCTGTTTCCGCCGAAGATCATCGTGGCATCTTGCGTTAAGTTGATCGTCCCCATCGCGTAGTAGAGCGTCGTTCCGCTTTCGACACTGAGGGTACTCCCCGTTGTGACAGTGCCGCTATCGGTTCCAATGTGCGCCGTGCTGACGCCTTGGATATGCACCGTGCCGGTGTTCGACGAGGAGTTGAGGTTCCCGCCGGTGAACGTGAAGCTCGACGTGACATACAAGTCGTTGCCCGATCCGCTCGACCCGACCATCGCGATACTGCCGTCGTAGACGTCGAGCTGGCCGACGGAAGCCTCGTCTTGGAGCGAGACGGTGCCCGAGAAACCGTGGGCGAGGTGGAGGCCCGCGAAAGTGTACGCGGCGGGGACCGTGAAGTCGTTCGAGACCGATCCGTTGCCGACGAAGACTTGGTCGCCGCTCACCGGCAGACTGTGGTCCGCGTTCCTGTACCAGTTCGCCGTGTCGCCGTAACCGTTGGTATTCGCTCCCATCCAGTAGAAGGTGCCTGCGGACGGGGTGAGGCGATCCTCGAGCATTTCACACCCCAGTCGGGTTCTCACACGCGCAGAAGAGGGGGGGGGGCGCAGGATTTACCGCGCCGACGGAAGCGGGACTCGAACATGCGGACTCCCGAAGTGAGGAGAGGGGGAGAGGCGTTGCCGTTCCGGCGGAGATGGGCGCGGCTCCGGATCGGCGGAGGTAGTAGACACCGGCGAGGGCGAACTGTCAAGCCTCGCAATCGCGAAATTCGGAATCCCGCCGCGCAGCACTACAATCCGGGGGATTCTTTTCCCCGAGCTTCCCGATGCCCCTCTCGCCGCGCTCCGCGACGGTGCTGCTGATCGCGGTCGCGACCCTCCTCCGAGTCGGCTGGGGCGCCGCCCTCGAACCGGCGACCGACGAAGCCTACCACTGGCAGTATGCCCGCCATCCCGAACTCAGCTACTTCGACCACCCGCCGATGACGATGCTCGCCATCCGCGCCGGCCTCGCCGCCTGCGGCGGATGGGTGCATCCGCTGTCCTTGCGGCTCGCGTTCATCTTCCTCTGCGCCGGCTCGACCTGGATCCTCTTCCGCTGGACGGCCCGCAACTTCGGCGACCGGGCCGGCTTCTGGGCCGCGACCGGCTTCACGCTGACGTACTACTTCACGGCGTACGGCGGCACCTTCGCCATGCCCGATTCGCCGCTGCTCTTCTTCGCCCTGCTGACATGGTGGCAAGCCGGCAGCGCCCTCGACGATCGCGAATCGCAGAGGGCGCGATTGCGGGCTTGGGTGCTGACGGGCATCGGTTTCGGCGGGGCGATGCTGAGCAAGTACCACGGCATCCTGCTGCCGGCCGGGGTCGTGGCGTACGTGCTGATCTCACCGAAGCAGCGCCGGGTGCTGGCGACGCCCGGCCCGTATCTCGCGGTGCTCATCGGCGGTCTGCTGTTCGCGCCGGTCATCGTCTGGAACGCGCAGAACGAATGGGCCTCCTTCAAGTTCCAGGGGAGCCGCGCGGCCTCGGGCGATGTCCCGGTGCTCCACGGCGGCCCGCTCGTCTGGCTCGTCGGCCCGATCTTTTTGCTATTCCCGTGGATCTGGTACTGGCTCGCCGTCGAACTCGGGCGCCGACTGCGGCGCTTCCCGCCCGCCGGTCCGGAGCGGTTCTGCGTCGTGCTCGCCGTGGTGCCGCTGCTCTTCTTCTTCGTTTCGTCCTGCTTCAACGGGATGTTCTTCCCGCACTGGCCGCTGCTCGGATTCGTCCCGCTTTATCCGCTCGTCGGAGCGCGCTGGGCCGCGCTGCGGGTGCGGTGGCCGCGATCGTTCGGAGCGCTGGCCTCCGTTTGGATCGGCGGTGCGATTCTGATTCTCACTCTCCAATTGCTTCAAGCTCGGACGGGACTCATCCCGATGCCTCCGGCGGTCGATGTGACGAAGGCGTACAGCGGCTGGAATTCGGTCGCCGACGAACTGACGCAGCGCGGCCTGCTCGACGATCCCGACATCTTCCTCTTCACGAATCAGTGGGATCATACCGGGGAACTGGCGTTCGCCATCCGCAACCGGCGCCCGGTGACGTGCTACCACTCGTTCGACGCCCGCGGCTTCGCCTTCTGGTCGAAACCGGAAGATTATGTGGGCCGCACGGGATTGCTCGTGGTGATCGACGAGAAGGAAGAAGTGCTGACGCGCCGGGAGTACGAACCATTTTTCGAGCGGATGACGGTCGCGGCCGAGTTCCCGATGATGCGCGGGAGCCGGCCATTTCTCCCCGTGAAGGTCTACCGCTGCGAGACGCAAAAGGTGCCGTACCCATTCGACTTTATGATCCGTCGGAAGTGAAGGCGGGCGCGGATGGCGTGAGAATCCCACTTCTCAAATGGACCGTCCCGATTGCTCGTTCCGTTCTCCGTCGGTAATCGCAAAAAGCCCGACCCACGTGGGTCGGGCTTTTTGCGGAGTGCGATCTCGTCCGCCGATTAAAACTTGAAGACGCCGCCCCAAATGAGGGCGATGATGATGATGATCGTCGGAGCGCCGAGGAGGCCGGCGATGATGCCGTAGCTGATCCGACCGGCGCGGGTATTTTGAGGGTTGCTCAACATGGGGAGCCTCACGGTAAGGGGTCGAGTGGAACCGGCGGCATGCAGCCGCAACGGAATTTCTCCATTGCACTCAGCGTGCCAAATGGCGCCTGCTATCATGATTCCGTATGGCTCGGGCGACTCCGCCGACGGCGGCACCCACTCCTTCCCTCACCGATCTCGCGGGCCGGCTGACGGCGCTGCCGAGCTGGGAACCCCTGCGCACTGCGTTGAGCGCGGGCCAAGCCGGGGGCATCGACGGGGCATGGGGTTCCTCGGCGGCGCTCGCGGTGGCGGCTCTCGCCTCCGAAGCGCCCGCGTCCGTGCTGCTCGTGGTGCCGAATTTCACCGATGTCGGCCCGTGGGCCGAGGATCTCGCCACGTTCGGCCAACGCCCCGCCGTGTTCCCCGCATTCGAGACGTGGCCCCCCGTCGAGAAGAAGGGGAAGCTCGCTCCCGAAACGGGCCAGCGCCTCCGCGTCCTGCAAGCGCTCGGCGGAGCCGAACCGCCGAAGGTCGTGCTCGCCCCCTTCGCGGCCGTGCTGCAATCGGTGCCGCTGCGCGACGATTTGGCGAAGCGCGGCCGGCGGATCAAAGTCGGCGAAACCGTCTCCCCCGATGAACTCGGCGAATGGCTGCTCGCGGCCGGTTATCAACGTGCCGACTCCGTGGAGTACCCCGGCGAATACGGTCGCCGCGGCGGCATCCTCGATCTCTACCCGCCCGACGCCACCGATCCCGTCCGCCTCGAATTCTTCGGCGACGAACTCGAATCGATCCGGCTGTTCGCCGCGCAGACCCAGCGCAGCCTCGACAGGAAAACCGAACTGCTCATCCTCGGCGCGCTCGATCCGCACGCCGGTCGCGGCGGCCTCGGCTTCCTCCTCGACTACTTCCCCGCCGGCTCGGTCGTCGCGCTTTTCGAACCGGGCGATTTGAAGGAGCAGGGCAAGCACTTCTTCGAGCGCGTCGCCAACCCCGTCGGACTGTTCACCGTAGACGGAGCCTTCGGGCAGCTGATGCAGCGGCCGACGGTGACGCTCTCGGCGATGCCGCGCGCCAGCGTGGAAGCGACGGCGCACCTGCGCGTCGAGAGCATCGAGCGGTTCAGCGGCAACGTGCTGAAGGTGCGCGAAGAATTGGATCTGATCGCGGGAGCGCAGACCTCACCCCCTAACCCCCTCTCCGAAGCGGAGAGGGGGAACCGGAACAGAGGAAAGCCAGGTCTCGCTGACATCGACGTTCGCAAAGGCGGTCGTCACCCCCTCTCCGCTTCGGAGAGGGGGCCGGGGGGTGAGGTCTCCGGCTACGGCACTCGCGTCTG
Organism: Fimbriiglobus sp.; assembly: GCA_043774415.1. Taxonomy (GTDB): domain Bacteria; phylum Planctomycetota; class Planctomycetia; order Gemmatales; family Gemmataceae; genus JALHQU01. Next base: position 9,449 of record JAYVTJ010000641.1, read on the forward strand.
GATCGCCTGTCAGACCGAGTCGGAAATCCACCGGCTCACGGACGTGCTCAAGACGGGTCAACTCGCCGAGAGCGGCCGGGTGACGCTCGTGGCGGGGCATGTCCGCGCCGGGTTCCGCATCGTCGATCTCGGCGTGCTCGTGCTCGGCAGTCACGAACTCTTCCACAAGGAACTGCTGCCGCCGGGGGCGAAGCAGACGGGCAAGGCGGGCGGGCGCAAGATCGAATCGCGGGCCATCGACAGCTTCCTCGACCTCAACGACGGCGACTACGTGGTCCACGTCGCGCACGGGATCGCGCGCTTCCGCGGCATGCGCACCCTCGAAAAGGGGATGGGCCAAGATCCCGGCGTCGGGCTGTTCGGCGACAGCCGCCCTTCGACCGCGAATGCGGGACTCGAAGAATTCCTGATCCTCGAATTCCGCGACGGAGTGCTGCTGTACGTGCCCGCGACGAGGATCGACCTCATCCAGCGCTACGTCGGCGGCTCGCAGGGGGAGCCGAAACTCTCGAAACTCGGCGGCACCTCGTGGGGCCGGCAGAAGGACAAGATCTCCGAAGCGGTCATGGATATGGCCGCGGAGATGATCCAGATTCAAGCGGTGCGGAACGCCATTCCGGGGCACGCGTTCCCGGCCGATTCCGACTGGCAGCGCGAGTTCGAAGGGGCCTTCCCGTATCAGGAAACGCCCGATCAAATCACGGCGATCGCCGAGATCCGCACCGACCTCGAAAAGCCCAAGCCGATGGATCGCCTCCTGTGCGGCGACGTCGGTTACGGCAAGACGGAAGTCGCCATCCGCGCGGCGTTCAAGGTCATCGACAACGGCAAGCAAGTGGCGATCCTCGTGCCGACGACGGTGCTCGCCGAACAGCACTACAAGACGATCCAGCAGCGCCTCGCCGAGTATCCGTTCCGCGTCGAGTGCTTGAATCGCTTCCGCAGTGCCAAGGAGCAGCGCGAGACGATCAAGGGCCTCAAGGACGGCAGCATCGACATCGTCGTCGGCACGCACCGGCTCGTGAGCGAAGCGGTGAAATTCAAGGATCTCGGGCTCGTCGTCATCGACGAGGAGCAGCGCTTCGGCGTCGAGCACAAGGAGAAGCTCAAGCGGCTGCGCACGACCGTGGACATCCTCACGATGACGGCGACGCCGATCCCGCGGACGCTGCACGGCGCGCTGCTCGGCGTGCGCGAAATCTCGAACCTCGAAACGCCGCCGCCGGACCGCTACCCCGTCGAGACGCGCATCGTGAGCTGGGACGATCAGCTCATTCGCCATGCGATCAACCGCGAGTTCAATCGGGGCGGGCAGGTCTTCTTCGTCCACAACCGCGTCCACGATATTCTGGACGTCGAAGCCAAGCTGCGGCACATCTTGCCCGATGCGAAGATCGTCGTCGGCCACGGCCAGATGGCCGAGGGGGAACTCGAGAAGGCGATGGTGAAGTTCATCCGCAAGGACGCCGACATCCTCGTGGCGACGACGATCATCGAGAGCGGCTTGGACATCCCCAACGCGAACACCATCTTCATCGACGACGCCGACCAGTACGGACTCGCCGACCTGCACCAGCTCCGCGGCCGTGTCGGGCGGACCAAGCTCCGGGCGTACGCGTACCTCATCGTGAATCCGGTAAAGCTCGTGTCGCCGACGGCGCAGAAGCGATTGAAGGCTATCGAGGAGTTCAGCGAACTCGGGTCGGGGTTCAAGATCGCCATGCGCGACCTCGAGATCCGCGGGGCCGGGAACATTCTGGGCATGGAGCAGAGCGGTCACATCGCCACGGTGGGGTACGAACTCTACTGCCAGCTTCTGGAAAATGCCGTGCGGCAGTTGAAGCACCAGCCCGCGAAGCAGGCCGTGGAGGTGAACGTCGATCTGCCGTGGCCGGCGTATCTGCCGCGCGATTACGTGCCGGGGCAGAAGCTGCGCATCGAGGTCTACCGGCGGCTCGCCCGGCTGCGCGATCCCGGCAAGCTCGCCGACTTCCGCCAAGAGTTGCAGGACAGGTACGGAGCCACGCCCGAACCCGTGGAGTGGTTGCTGCGGACGACCGAAGTGCGGCTGCTCTGTGTGAAGTGGCAGATCGCCGGCGTCCACCGCGACGGGAAGGATTTGGTCTTCAGCTATCGGAACGCGAAGAAAGCGGCGCAGTTGAACGCGGCGAGCGCCGGTCGCCTCAAGGTGGTGGACGGGCATTCGATGTATCTGAGGCTTCAGCCGGACGAAGATTCGCCGGCGCCGATGTACGAATTGCTGAAGAGGCTGTTGGGGTAGAGGCGAGCTTGGCAGTTAGACAGCCCTGTAGGTCGGCCCGAGTCATCGAGGCCCGACATCGGCGTGTGTCGGGCCTCGATGGACTCGGCCGCGACCTAGGCGGCACCATAATCCGCGGGCCCTTCGACATGCTCCCCGTGGCCGCGCAGCGATTCGGCCGCGGCGAGTGCCTGGTCGGCTTCGGAGAACTCGAACGTCAAGCAGACCGGACCGCCCGGCCGATCCGGACTCTCCCGATAGTCCAATCGGCCTCCGTAAGCCTTTGCGGACTCGACCAGCCGATTCTCGCGGGCTTCGTCCGTCGGCTCCCGATAATAGACCTCAATCATGCACGACATGGCTGGCCTCCTCGATCATCTCCGGTGGAAAGAACACGTGGCCCCAGCTTCCGCCTCTCCCCTTTTTGCCGCGGGACCAGTCGGCGTATTTTACATGCGGCAAGTCGTTTCCGACAGCGGGTTCGGCCGGATGGACTTGGTACCAAGTCTTGATGCCTTGGGGCGGCGCGGGATACGCCTCGCCGACGATGGCCCGCAGTATCTCGGCCGCACACGACAGCGCGGCTTCCACAAGTCGGACCGCGTCGGCTTCCGACGGTGACAGCGCGTCGAAGCGACCGGGTTGTCGGATGCCATCGATGATTTCGTCGTCGGTCATTGTTCCTTGATTTCTATGAGATCGTGACGAATCCGACGACGCAGTATTCTACCCCAGCAACTCCTTCACCACCTTCCCGTGCACGTCCGTGAGGCGGTAATCCCTCCCCTGGAAGCGGTACGTCAGCTTCGTGTGGTCCATCCCCATCTGGTTCAGCAGCGTCGCTTGCAGATCGTGGATGTGCACGGCGCCGTCCGTCACCGTGTAGCCGATCTCGTCCGTAGTCCCGTGGATCGCGCCGCGTTTGAAGCCGCCGCCGGCGACCCACATCGTGTAGGCGTCGATGTGGTGATCGCGGCCGATGGTCTCGCGCGGTTCGCCCATCGGCGTCCGGCCGAACTCCCCGCCCCAGATCACCACCGTCGAATCGAGCAGCCCCTTCGCCTTCAAGTCGAGCACGAGCGCGGCGCTCGCCTGATCGGTCTCTTTGCAGACCTGGTCGAGCGACTTGCCGAGGTCGAGGGGGCCGCCGTGGTGATCCCAATCGGTGTGGTAAAGCTGGATGAACCGGACGCCGCGTTCGACGAGCCGGCGCGCCAGCAGGCAGTTCGACGCGAACGACGGCTTACCCGGTTCGGCGCCGTACTTCGCGAGCGTCTCCTTGGTCTCTTTCGTGAGGTCCATCAGTTCCGGTGCGGCCGTCTGCATCTTGAAAGCAGTCTCGTACGCGGCGATCCGCGTGGCGATCTCGGGATCGCGCACTTCTGCCTGCCGGAGCTTGTTGAGGTCGCGCACGGCGCCGACGAACTCCCCCTGCTGCGCATCGCTGACGCCCGGCGGCGACTTCAAATCGAGAATCGGCGCCGGTCCCTTCAGGAAGGGCACGCCCTGATAGGTGCTCGGCAGGAAGCCGTTCGAGTAGAGCGCCGCACCGCCGCGCGGACCGCGCGGCCCCGATTGCAGTACGACGAACCCCGGAAGGCTTTCGTTCTCGCTGCCGAGGCCGTAGGCGAGCCACGACCCCATGCTCGGCCGGCCGAACTGCGGCGAGCCGGTATTCACGAAGCACTTTGCCGGGCCGTGGTTGAAGACGTCGGTACGCATGCCGCGGATCCAGGTCACTTCGTCGACGATGCTCCGGTGATGCGGCAGCAGGTCGGAGAGGTCCATGCCGCAGTCGCCGTGCTTGGCGAACTTCCGCTCGCAGCCGAGGACCGTCGGTGTGCCCTTCAAAAACGCGAAGCGCTTGCCGTCGATGAACGACTTCGGGATCGGCTTGCCGTGGAGCTTGTTCAGCTCCGGTTTCGGCGAGAAGAGTTCGAGTTGGCTCGGCCCGCCGGCCATGAAGAGGAAGATGACGGCCTTCGCCTTGGCTTCGAAGTGCGGCTTTTTCGGCGCCAGCGGATCGGTGCGCGCGGCCTGCGCTTCCCCATTCAGAAGGGACGCGAGCGCCACGGAACCCAAGCCGAGACCGCAGTCGCTGAGGAAATGCCGACGATGCATGGTGATCTCGGAAGTGGGATAGCAGCGAATTGTAGCAGAGCGGGTTTTGCAGGTCACGCTCCGCGTGTCACCGGGATGAATTGAGGTTCAGGAGTTTGAAAGGTGGCGTCACGCGGAGCGTGACCTACAGGGGCAAAAACGAGTTCGGCGGAACTCAATTGAGTTCGGAGGGGGGTGTGTGCGTTTCGGCCGAACTCAATTGGGCCACTTCCCGCAGGCGCCGGTGCAGAGGAGGCCCATCGTCTCGCGGGCCTTCACGTCCGCCAGCTTCCACTTCACCACCTCGCCGACGAGGTCCGACTCCGCTTTGAGCTGCTCCAGCCGCGCTTTGCGCAGCTCCAGTTCCACGGCTTGACCGACCTTCGACTTCGTTTCGAGTTCCTTCACCTGGGCGCCGTTCAGCTCGAAGCGCTGCCGGGCGATGGCGACCAATTCTCGGGCCGTCGTCCACTCCTCGGCGGCGGTGCGGATCTCCTTCGCGGCTTCGCGCTCGCGGTCTTGGAGGAGGCCGAGGATCTGCCGGCGCACGGTCGCGACTTCGGCCTTCGCCATCGCCGAGACGAAGGACACCAGCGCCGGCAGGAGATGCTCCGTGGCCAGCACGACGGCCGCGAGCGGCGGCGCCAAACCGACGAGCACCTTGCGCACGGCTTGCAGCGTGCGGTGATCGACCGTCGCCGCCAGGCTGCGCAGCAGGTTGAGATCGGACCGGTGCATCAGTCCGACCTGCACGGCTTGGTCGGCGTCGAGCGGTTCGGGAACGACGCGCACCTGATCGGCCGGGAGGATGAACCCCTGCAAACCGGGATCGATGGCGAGGAGGGCCTTCAACTCGGCGTTGAGGCGCTGGATTCCCGAGCGGAGCCGGGTGCGGTCGGCTTCGAGGTCGAGCCGCTGCTTCTTCAGTTCGTAGCCGTCGGCCGTCTGCCGAAAGCCCTTCTCGATCAGCTTGTCGCTCGCCACGATCATGCGGTCGAGTTCGAGGATCGACGATGCGAGCACATCGGATTTGAGTTCGAGTTCGAGCAGCTTGTAGTAGAGCGCGAGCGCGGAGCCGGCGTTGCGGTTGCGGGCCTCCTGCGCAATGTGGTGACCGGCCGTCGTGCGGACGCGGTCGATGGCGATCGCCGCACCGTGACCGGGGAGATGCCCTTCGGAACGGGGGGCGCTGCCGGCGTCCACCAGATTGCCGAGGGAGCTGTTCGCGCACGCCATCGAGCGGCACTCTTCGGCCGTGAGGCGGTGGTAGCCGACGGGGGGGAGGGGATTCGGGGAGCCGATGCCCGGCAGATCGGTGATCGCGGAGAGATCGGGCGGGGGGATCTGCCGGTCGGACGGCGGAAGCGTCACCGGCTCGGGCGGAGGCCGCACCGGCAGCGGCGTGCGGCAGCCCGCCGTCAGCGCGGCGAGGGCGACCATCGTGGCGAATACCGCAGCCGCCCGCATTCCACGTCCCCGGAAGAATCCGCGTCCGTGGAATCATCGGCACTCGGGCGGGCGAACTCTTCCGCAAATGGCCGAAATGGATTCAAGTTTCGATCCGCTCAGGCGATCTCGGCGAACGACTGCCGGTAGTACCAGCTCAGATTTTCGCCGAGCAGGCGCGCTTCCGTCTCGATGAGCAGCCCTTCGAACTCGGCTTGGGTCTGCGCGGTCTGCAGCCGGTGCAAGTGGCCCCGGCGACCTTCGGTCGTGGAACGCTCGGGCAGTTCGCGCGGCAATTCGCCGGTGAGGAATTCGTACGTCTCGCGGTAGGTGTGCAGCAGCGCTTCGTAGCTCAGGGCCAAGCCCCACGACAGGGCCGCGACGGCGAACACGGGAAGGACGATCGCCAGCCCGCCGAGGGCGGGGAGCGCTTCGTCGAGCGCGGTCCACCCTTCGAACGCGGAGAGCAGGATGGCGATGAGCTTCAGCAGGGTCGCGCCGATGGCGGCGAACGCGCAGATGCGGAACGCCAACTGGGTGCGGTCGTACCACCGCTGGATCGCGAGGAGCTGCTTGCGGTAGTACGGGATCTCGCCCTCGGGGCCGGTGAGCCGCTGCGCCACGTACTGATCGCGGGCGGAGCGCCAGTGCGCATTCCGCGCCGAGCGCAGGTGCAGCACGTTGATCGTCCGCAGCATCGCGCGGAGGCGGTGCGGGAACGGCAGCAGCAGCAGGTGCCGCAGGTAGAGCGGATGATCGCCGATGGCGAGCACCGAAACGCCGATCCGCTCGACGAGGCGCGACATCGCCCAGACCCGGGCGTGCTCCGAGTGGTGGACCCAGCGGTGCAGGATCAGGCCGACGATCAGGCAAGGGATTTCGAGGCCGAGGAGCACCGCGAGGAAGACGGGAAAGGCCCGGTGTCCGGCGCCGGGGCCGTGCGACGTGGCCATCGCCACCGTGGCGAAGACCATCGCGAGCAGGTGGAGTCCGATGATGACGAGCGCCATCCCGACGAACACGCTCTTGCGCCGCTCGGCCTCGGTGCCGCAGTGCGCCCGGATGGCGCCGAGGAACGCCGCGCTGTCCGGCAGGCCCGCGGTCGGGCAGCGCGCGCCGCGGAGTTCGACGGGGAGCTGCGGAGGATCGGCGACGAAGCGTTCGAAATGATGCCGCGTCTCGACGACCTTCAGCGCATCGCCGTCGGCGCTCACGCGCAGTTCGAGCACCGGCTTGCGGCGCTCGAGCGCATGATGCAGCACATCGGGAGTTCCACCGAGATCCGTCGGGCCGGGCGGTGCGCCCGCCGGGAGAACGCAGATGAGCACATCGCTCACGCGGAGGAGTTCCGTCATCGCGTCCCGGAAGCGCTCCGTGCGGTCGGGCGAATCGCTCACGACCCGCACTTGAATCGCGTGCGGGCTGTCCAGGAGTGCAGCGGCCTGCCCGCGCTGCTCCGCGTCGAAATCGGCGCCGTCGCCGGGCACGGCCGCGTGCAGGAAGTCATGCGGCTTCTGCGGGAGGAAGAAGCGCTGGGGGACGCCCGAATCGGCGCACGCCCGGGCGAAGGCGAAATCGCCGCCGATGGCGGCTTGGGCGATGCCGCAGAAGAAGTCGCCGGGGCGGAGTTGCAACTCGCTGCGGAGCGACGCGAACCGCGCGGTCAAATCGGCCGTGAGCTGTTCGAGCAGCGCGCTCGGGTCGGGATGATCCGGGAACGGGTGCCGAGCGCCGGAGAACCCGAGTTGGACCACGCAGGGCAAGGGGAAGCCCGACTGCGGGGGAGATGGCATCGGCGGCTCCGGCGCGGGTGGGTGAACCGGAGAGTATCCTACGAGGCGTTCGCATTCCCGAATCCGCGCGCGTATGATGGCGGTGGGAATGCCGGACGGAGTCCGGCCTCGGCACCTCTCAGGACGGACAGCGATGGACCCGGCAATGCGGTTCCCCGAACCGAGCGACCGCGACCTGATCGACCGGATCCTGCGCGGGGATCGCCCCGCGCTCGACCGGCTGCTCGAGCGGCACCACGCCGTCGCCTACCGCGTCGCCTGCCGCTTGCTCCGCCACGAGGCGGACGCGCTCGACGCGGTCCAAGATGGATTCGTCAACGTGCTGTCGCACCTCGACCGCTTCCGGGGGCAGAGCAGCTTCCGGACCTGGCTGCTGCGGATCGTCAGCAATGCCGCACTCGACATCGGCCGGTCGAAGCAGCGCCGCGATTCGCGATTCGCGGCCCCGGCGGAAGATTTCCAGAGCGTCCAAGACGGACGGTGCGCGCCGCTCGATCACGGCCTGCAGCGCGCCGATCTCCGCGGCCTGCTCGACGACGCCCTCGCCGAACTGCCCCCCGTCCAGCGGCAGACGTTCGTCCTCCACGTCGACGGCGACCTCAGTTACCGCGAAGTGGCCGAGGCACTCGGGATCTCCATCGGCACGGTGATGAGCCGGCTCTTCTACGCCCGGCAGCGGCTCCGCCAGTCTCTGGCCCACCGCGTGCAACCATGACCGACGACCGACCCCCGGCCTGGAAGCTCCTCGTCCTCGCCTACGTCGATGGCGAACTCGATGCCGCGAAGCGGCGCGAGGTCGAGGCGTGGATCGCGGAGAATTCCGAGGTTGCGGAACTGGTGCGCGAACTCCGCGAAACCGGCAAAGGTGGCCCCTTCCGCGACACGGCGCCGCCGGCGCCGCGCGCCGATGACCTCACGCGCAGCGGCGAACAGATCCTCGCCCGCCTGCGGCCGGTCCGGAGGCGGCGCCGGCTCATGCCGGCGATCCTTTCCGGAGCGGTCGCGGCGATGGCGGCGATCCTGTACGTCGCCTGTCCGCCCGATCACCGCTGCGAGATCGCAAGCGCGCCGACCTCCGCCGTACCGAAGGCGGAGCCGGTCGATCCGCTCGCGGAGTACGACGATCTGCCGATCGCGACACCGGGCGAAGCGCGGGTCTCATCGATCCGCGGCGATGTGGCGCCGGTGTTCGTCGCCTGCGACGATTTGCTCCCCGAGGTGCTCGAACTCGCCACGGCCGAAGAGATGCAGATCCAGAAGACCGGCCGCAGCGCGCTCTCGATGCCCGGCCCCAACGATGTGCCGATGATCTTCCAGGTTCAAACTCGCGCCAAGTGATTCCGAGGTCTTCTGCAATGCTCCGGCTCCCGATTCCCCTGCTGCTCCTCCTTCCCGCGCTGATTGCGGCGGGGCCGTGCAAAGACGACCCGAAACCGGTCGCGGAACCGCCGGTGAAGGTGACGCTCGTCGTGATCCTCGCGAATAAGACACCCGGTGCGAAGATCAATCCGAAGCTGGCCACTCTCGCGGAGGAAGTGCAGAAGCGGAACAAGGAGTTCACCGGCTTCGGCATCCACCAGACGCTCGACAAGTCGATCCCCATCGGCAAGACCCACAGCTTCGAACTGCCCGAGATGCAACTGGCCACGATCACCGCGGCGAAGGGACGGGACAAGGACGGCCGCATCGAGCTGAAGGTCACACTCCCCGGCCTCGACGAAGTGACCTACACCTGCGTCTGCGACAAGTTCTTCCCCATCGTCACCCCGTATGTTCTCAAGACTGGCGAGACGGTTTTGGTGGCGATTCTCGCGAAGCCCTGTACCGGCAAATGATGGTAGATGTCTCCGAATCACAAAAGGGGTTCCCATGCGCTGTCTCGCCCTCGTCGCCCTGTTTGCGTTCGGCCTGTCCGCATCCGCGGCCGACACATACGACCTTCGCGGCCCGTCCCCCGAAAAGGGCTTGAAGGTCGCCCGCAAATCGACTTTCAAGATCAAGGATGCCGATGTGACCGTCACGATCATGGGCATGAAGATCGACCTCACGCAGAACCTCGTGATCGTCAACGAGGACGAAGACGAAGTCCTCGAAGTGAAGGGCCGCGAAATCGTGAAGCTGAAGACGAAGGTCGTGAAGGACAGCGTCGGCACGGCCTCCGACATCGGCGGCCAAGAGCTGAAGGAGGACAAGACCGGCGACCTCGAAGGCGAGACCGTGATCGCCGCGAGGGGCAAAGACGGCAAGTGGAAGCACACGCTCGAAGACGGCAAGCCGAGCGACGAGCAGAAGAAGGACCTCGCCAAGCGCGAAGGGCCCGAGAACGACGACGAACTCTTCCCCGAAGAGAAGGTCGCTGTCGGTCACACCTGGACGGTCGATGCCTCCAAAATGAAGAGCCTCACGGGGCCGTCGTTCACCGATGTGTCGGGCAAGATGAAGCAGAAGTTCGCCAAGCTCGAAAAGGTCGACGGCGAAGAGTGCGCGGTGATCGAGACCACCGGCACCTTCAAGGGGAAAATGAAGGACGACAACGGTACGCCGGATGTCGAGCTGACGATCAAGGCCACCGGCTGGCGGAACCTCAAGACCGGGATCGAGGTGAAGGGGACAATCGAAGGGACGATCAAAGTCGAAGGCAAGCTGAAGATGGGCGACGACGAAGTCGATATGAAGCTCGTGGGCAAGGTCGAAGGATCAGGGACGGCGAAGCTGAAGAAGTGACTTGGTCATTGCGGAGTGCGGAGTGCGGAATAAAGGAGAGCAGCCGACTCTTCTATTCCGCACTCCGAACTCCGCATTCCGCACTTCTTCTAGACTCCCATCACGTTGTACCCGCAGTCCACGTAGAGGATGTGCCCCGTAATGGCGCTGGCCAGCGGGCTGCACAAAAACGCCGTGGCGTTCGCCACTTCCTCCGGCTCGATGGCCCGCGGCAGCGGCGACCGGCTCTTCGCATACTCGACCGTCTTCTCCCCTTCGCCCGGCTTGATGCTCCGCATCGCGCGGGACAGATACGGCCCCGCCGAGATGAGGTTCACGCGGATGTTCTTCGGCCCGAGGTTGCTCGCCAGTTGCTGGGCGTCGATCTGCAGCGCCGCCTTCGCCGTGCTCATGCCGCCGCCGTAGTACGGCACCACTTTCTCGCCGCCGAGGTAGGTCAGCCCAACGGCGCAGGCTCCGCCGGGGCGCCCCGTCATGTACGGCTCGGCCGCCCGGAGCATGCTCGTGAGCGAGTACGCCGAGATGCCGATGGCCTCCATGTACCCCTTGCGGCTCGTCTCCTTCGCCGACTTCATGATCTCCCGGCTGAACGCGATCGAGTGGATGAGGATGTCGATGCCGCCGAACTCCCTGCCGACGGCGTCGATGGTGCCCTGAATGCTGTAGTCGGCGAACTTCGCGTAGCGCCGGTCGGTCTTCACTTCGGGCGGCACGTCGTCCATGGTGTCGTAGCTCGCATCGCAGGCGAAGACCTTCTCCGGCTTCAATTCGCCGCCGCCGTAGGGAAGTTCGCGCGAGTCGCGGTCCGCATCGCGGCTGAGGAAGCTCTCGACGATCCCGACGACGCGCGGATGGCACGCGAGCACGAGCTTGGCCCCCGCCGCTTGCAGGGCCTTCGCGATGTACCAGGCGAAGCTGTCGTTATCGCCGACTCCCGTGACGAGCGCGACCTTGCCTGTGAAGTCGATCGGAATCATCGGCGGAAACCTCGCGGAAGGAGAGACGGGAGTCAACTTACGCCGCGCGGCGGACGGGGGAAGGGATCATCGACCACGCCCCCGCCAGCGCCAGCACCCACTGCGCCGTGCTGCACCAGAGGTAGGCGTTGTGCCAGCGGTAGAACACCTTGGGCTCGCGCACGATCTGCTCGGCCGCATCGAGGAACGAATCGAGCACCGGGTGAAGGACGAACAGCGCGAGCAGCAGAACCGCGGAGATCGCACCCAGTGCGACCCGCAGTCGCCAGTACGCGGTGCCGCGCTCGACCGCGAGTTCCCACGCCAGCAGCAGGTGGAACGCGACCCCGATGGCGTTCAGCCACCCGGTCACCTCCTGCGTCACGAAGCCTTGAGCCGCGGGCGAACCGAGCACGTCCGTCCCCACCGGCACCACGACCGCCGCGTAAAAGACGAAGCCCCCCTGCCAGACGACCCACGCTTGGAAGAGCAGAAACCGGCGGACGCGGTCGAGCATGGTGCGCCTCGGGAAATCGCGCGAAATCGGCGCGGGGCCGTTCGCCCCTGCTAAAATAGCCCGCCGGAATCGTCCGTCGGGAACCTTCCCCCTTTTCGCCCCCGAGATCGCACCGATGCGCAAGCTGTTCGCCCTCACCCTCCTGGCCTTCGCCTGCGGCGCGGCCGGCGCCGCCGACAAGAAGCCGGCCCTCGGCATCGGCGACAAAGCGCCGGCGCTGAAAGTGACCAAGTGGGTGCAGGGGGAGGAAGTGAAGGACTTCGCCGCCGGCAAAGTCTACGTCGTCGAGTTCTGGGCCACCTGGTGTACGCCGTGCATCGCCGCGATGCCGCACCTCGAAGAACTCCAGGCCGAGTTCAAGAAGGATCTCGTCGTCATCGGCATGACGAGTAAGGACATGAACGGCAACGACCAAACGAAGGTCGAGAAATTCGTCGAGAAGAACAAGGGCAAGTTCACCTACCGCTTCGCCTTCGCCGAAGACCGCGACACCGACAAAGCCTTCATGGAAGCGTCCGAACAGAACGGTATCCCCTGCTCGTTCGTCATCGACAAGGCGGGCAAGATCGCCTACATCGGCCATCCGATGGAACTCGACGAAGTGCTGCCGAAGGTCGTCGCCGGAACGTGGAAGGGGAAAGAGGATGTCGATGCCCTCGCCGCCGCGAGCAAGGAACTCGATTCGATCATGAGCGGTGCCGAAAGGGAAGCGACGAAGGAGATGCCGGAGGGGTCCGACCAACTCCGAGAAGCCCGTTCGAAGGCCGCGGCGGACGCCCTGCCGAAGCTCGCCGAGTTCGAGAAGGGGCACCCCGTCAAAGGCGCGCAGGATATGTTCCGCGTGCAGAAGATGGTGATGCTGATGAAGGCGAAGAAGTACGACGACGCCAAATCTGTGGGCGAAGCGATGCTCGCGAAGTCGGTGGCGAAGAAGACCGCGATCCCCGGCGTCTACACGGGGATGATCTTCGGCAACAAGGAGCTGAACCCGGACAAGAAGCACCTCGACCTCGCCGGCAAAGCGCTCGACACCGTGCTCGAATTCGAACCGAAGGATGTCGGCCTGCTCCTCGCGGCCGTCGAACTCCAGATGTTCGTGGGGAACAAGGAGAAGGCTGCGGAGTTCGGCAAGAAGGCGGTCGCCGCGGCCGAGGACGACAAGACGAAGAAGGAAGTGGAAGGGATCGTGGAGAAGGCGCTGAAGGGGGACGGGAAGTAAACGCCCAGGAACCCTATCTTGGGTTATGCACACCAACAAGAACTGCGGAGCTGGAATGCTGTTGAAGTTCAAGAAACTGGACGACGTGAACCTGCGGGAGACCAAGGTGACATCGGCCGGTCTGAAGGTGCTCCGGGAGCACAAATCGCTCACGATCCTCCGCATCGGCGGCCCCGACGTGACCGACGCATGGGTTGCGGACATCAAGACACTCGACAACTTGAAGATCCTGCAACCGGATGCCTCGAATGTGACCGACCGCGGGCTTGCCGAGTTGCGGAAGGCCCTGCCCAAGTGCTATATCGCCAAGTGAGCGATCCGTGTTCCCTCGACTCGGTCCGCCTCGCGTGGAGTCGGGACGACGCGTCGGCTGTCAGGTGGAATGAGTCTGGGCGTCCAATGCCGGTTCTGGCCCCTTGGGTGTGGCGAATCTTTCTGGCAACCTGTTTTCCGGCCTGAAAGGTCGGTTCTGT
>JAYVTJ010000642.1:0-2735 GCA_043774415.1 Fimbriiglobus sp.
TGCCGGGAATGCGCCGCCGCGAACGGTGGAAACACCCTCGGGGATGCTCAACGCCATCGGCCTGGACAACGACGGCCTCGAACACTTTCTGAGCCAACACCTGCCGTATTTGCGGACGCTGCCGACGGCGATCCTCGGCAACATCGCGGGGAAGACCGAAGACGAATTCGTGGCGATGGCCCGGCGGATCGCCGAAGCGGGGCAGGGGCTGGCCGGATTGGAATTGAACCTGTCGTGCCCGAATGTATCGGGCGGTTCGGACTTCGCTACGAATCCGGAGGTCACGCGGAGGATCGTCGCGCGGTGCCGGGAGGTCTGTCCCGATTTGCCACTCATCGCGAAGCTAACGCCGAACGTGACAAACATTGTCGAGATCGCCAAGGCGGCCCAAGACGGCGGCGCCGATGCGGTGTCGTGCGTCAACACGTTCCTCGGAATGGCCGTCGATTGGCGGAAGCGGAAGCCGATCCTCTGCAACGGAGTCGGTGGCCTCAGTGGACCGGCGATCAAGCCGCTGGCCCTCCGGTGCGTATGGCAGGTCGCTCGGGGCGTTCCCGGTCTGCCGATCATCGCCATCGGCGGCATCGGCACCATCGATGATGTGATGGAATATCTCGTCGCCGGGGCGAGTGCCGTCCAGATCGGTACCGCGAATTTCTACGATCCGAGCGTCTGTACCCGATTGGCCAATCAACTTCCGACCGCACTCGAAGTGATACAGGCCGCAAGCGTTCGAGAAATAATCGGTACACTGCACTGATTTCGGGCGTGTGCTGTCGCAATTGCGTGCGGGAGCGGCTATACTGCTTGAGTCGCCGTGTCACTTGGCACCGATTCCGAGGCTTCCTCTCCCGGGTTGCCGAGGCGAATGCCTAAAATCGAGCAAATCGAACCGCCACTGCCCGAAATCGTGGGCACTGCTGCGGCTATGCAGGACGTTTACCGCATGGTGCGCTTGGCCGCGCCGCGCACGGCGAACGTCCTGCTCATTGGGGAAACGGGCACCGGCAAAGAGGTGATCGCCCGCGCGGTGCACAAACTCAGCTCGCGCAAGGATGGGCCGTACATCCGCGTGAATTGCGGGGCGCTCCACGAGAATCTGCTCGAGTCCGAACTCTTCGGCCATGTCAAAGGCGCCTTCACCGGGGCCATCGAAAATAAGGCCGGCCGCTTCGAAGCGGCGCACGGCGGCAGCATCTTCCTCGACGAAATCAACAGCATGTCGCCGAAGCTCCAGGTGAAGTTGCTGCGCGTTCTCCAGGAGCGCGAGTTCGAACGCGTCGGCGAAAGCCGGACCATCCGCGTCGATGTGCGCGTCATCGCCGCGACCAACTCCTCGCTTGAAGAACTCGTCGAGCGCGGCGAATTCCGCGAGGATCTGTATTACCGTCTCAACGTCGTCCCGATCGTGCTCCCGCCATTGCGCGAACGCCGCGAAGACATCCCGACGCTGGCCAAGTTTTTTTTGAAGCGCTACGCCGAGGCGAACAAGCTCCCGGTGACGCCCGAACTGACGCCGGGCGTGATCGATACCATCTTGAAGCACGAGTGGCCGGGGAATGTGCGCGAACTCGAGAATGCGATGGAGCGGCTCATCGTCCTCTCCGATCACGGCGACCTGCTTCCGGAAGTGCTCCAACTCGACCGCCCGCGGGTGCAGCTCCGCAGTGCGAAGGGCAACGCCGGCAACGGCAGTGCGATGGATGTTCCATCGCTCATCAAGGCGCTCGTCCGAGCCGGGGTGCAGAGTCCGCTCCCGGCGGGTGTGAAATTGCACCGCTATCTCGTCGGAGGATTCGAACGCGAACTCATCGAGCATATGCTCCGCCTGTGCGAGAGCGTGCAGATCAAAGCCGCCGACCGGCTCGGCATCAACCGCAACACGCTCCACAAGAAGCTGGAGGAGTACGAGCAGGCCGATGCGAAAAATTTAAATGACGCAAGTGAAGATCAGGAATGAGTTTGCAACACACACCTTTTTTTTAAAGATTCGTCCTTGAAAGTTGAACGCACTCCGTTAGGCTTTGGAAAGTTTCATTTTGTCGGTGATCGTCGCGGCGGGTTGACTCAAGACCACTCTTGGGGAACTGTCATGCTCGGCAAAAACCCCTTCCTCATCGGTTTTCCAATTCTGTTGATTTCCGGCGTCGCTGTGGCTACATACGGCCATTTTTCGCAACCCAAATCGGCGACCGTCGTCGAAAAGGCCCCCGGAATTTACTTGAGTTCCGAGGAGAAGGACTTCGGCGAAGTGCCGCAGGGGAGTATCCTGAAAACGGAATTCGTGCTGACGAACTGGTACGACGCAAAATCGAACTGCTGAAAGTCGCTGGAGGGTGTTCCTGTCAAGAAGTGACGGTTGACAAAACCGCCATCGAGAAAGGCGAATCGGCCCGCATCTCGGTGAATTGGAAGGTCGGTACGGCGCGGAATCGGATCCGGGAAACCGTTTGGGTCACGCACACTCTCCCGCCGGAAAAGCAGCCGAAGGGCCAGATGTGGCTGGCTCTGAAAGCCGATGTGAAACCGGACATCGAGTATTCGCCTGACGCGCTGACGTTCCGATCAGGGACGGGTTCGAAAGCGACGATCCAACTGAAATCGGGCACGCAGTCGGACATCGTCATCAAGCGGGCCAGCGGGTGTAATCTCTCCCCCGCGTCGTTTACGCGGCGATTCCCATCGATTCTCGGCAGATTCGGTCGGATCGCCCGTTTAAGATCCTCCGGTAGGCC
>JAYVTJ010000643.1:0-1878 GCA_043774415.1 Fimbriiglobus sp.
AGGGGTGGGATGCAAACACCGTAACGCATATCCTCGGCGTCCGGGCCTTCGGATCGACGCTGCTCCAAGAGCAAGTCGTCGGCCGCGGACTGCGCCGCATGAGCTACACCCTGAACAAAGAGGGACACTTCGACCCGGAGTACGCCGACGTGTACGGGGTGCCCTTCCGCTTTCTCCCCGTCGTCGGCGAAGGACACGGCGAACCGGGCGGCCCGCATCCGCGCCCCGGCGTCGTCCACGCCGAGCCGTCCCGCTTGATCCTGCGCCCGTGGCTCGAAATCCACTACCCGCGTGTCGCCGCGTACCAGTACGAAATGCCCCCGGACATGCTCACCGCAAAATTCACGAAGGAATCGCGACTCAAACTCTCCGTATCCGACTTGCCCACGAAGGTTCTCAATGAACCCATCGTCGGCGAATCGGTGATGATGACGCTCGATGAACTGAAGAAGATGCGGATGCAGGAAATCGAGTTCATCATCGCCCGACTCGTGGCGAGCAAGTTCGTACCGCCCGACCCGACCGGCTCCGCCGAGAGCTTCGGCGTCTTCGCCCAACTGCTCCCCATCGTTCGGCGCTGGATCGAAGAATGCGTCGATGAAGGGGATTACGTTTTCAAGCAACTGCTCTGGCTCTCCGAGTATCTGCATTCCGCCGCCGAGAAGATCCATCGGGCCATCCACACCGAATCAGGCGGGGAACCGTCGATCCGCGCCGTGCTGCAATCAGACGACCCCTTCGGCACGACGGCGCTCGTTTCTTACGACACGCTCAAGCGTCGCTTCCGCACGAGTGTCGAGAAGTGCCACATCAATTCCGTGCCGTACGACAGCGAATGGGAAGCGAGCTTCGCCCTGGCCCTCGAAGATGCCGGGGAGTTCCCGCAAGTGCGGGCCTACGTCAAGAACCAGAATCTTGGCTTCCGCATCCCGTACACCCACGAGGGGAAGCCGAGGAACTACTACCCCGACTACATCGTGAAGATCGACGACGGCCGGGGGATCGACGATTGCCTGCACGTCGTCGTCGAAATCTCCGGGCAAGAGAAGGCCGATAAGCAAGCCAAGGCCGACACGGCTTCGACGACGTGGATTCCCGCCGTGAACGCCCTCGGCACGGCCGGGCGATGGGCCTACATCGAACTCCACGAAGTGGATCGGATGATTGGCGACTTGAAGAAGTTTCTCAACGCACTGGCGAAGGCGGATTAGCAATGCCCGCGAAGAAGAAGCCGGCCGCACCGAAGCCTGCCAAGCCCGCCCCGGCGCCGAAAGCTCCGAAGAAGGCCAAAGCCCAGGCCGGCGGTGCGCCTGTGGCGGCGCACAAGCATACCGAACCCCTACGCTCCAACATCCCGACGCGGGAGAACACACCGCTCGTGGCCGACGATGAAACCGTGCCGCGGGCCGTGCTCTACCCCCGCGATGCGTCCCTCGATCCGCAGCTCGTTTGGAAGGGGAAAGACATCCTCGATGCGACCCCGCTCGAAGTGCCGAGCGTGCCGATCTACATCCAAGAAAAGATCCATCCGCAGTTCCTCATCGAAGACCTGCGCCGCCGCTCCCGCGAAGGCCAACCGTCCGACAACCTCTTCGCCGACTTCAACGGCCTCACGTCCGACCAAGCGCGCACCGAGTTCTATCAGCACGGCCAGCATTGGACGAACCGGCTCATCCTCGGCGACTCGCTGCTCGTAATGACTTCGCTCGCCGAGAAGGAACGGCTGCGCGGGCAGGTGCAGTGCATCTACTTCGACCCGCCATACGGCATCAAGTTCGGCAGCGGGTGTAATCTCTCCCCCGCGTCGTTTACGCGGCGATTCCCATCGATTCTCGGCAGATTCGGTCGGATCGCCCGTTTAAGATCCTCCGGTAGGCC
>JAYVTJ010000644.1:0-2762 GCA_043774415.1 Fimbriiglobus sp.
GGCTCGCAGACTCGACCCACCCTACGGGGCGTTTGCTCATCCGTTCTTGAAGTGCGTTTCCAGATCGTACCTCCGCACAATCGCATCCAGGTCATCTGAGAACTTCGCGTACGTCGCGGCGTCCGTGACGATGGTGACTTCCACGCGATCCTCCTCGCTCTCGTCGTCATCTTCGTCGTCGAGCGGTTCCAGCCGCAGGTTGCGGAGCGTCTCCGGTCCGAAGCCGGTGGAGGCGAGTTCGGGCATCGCTTCGAGTTCTTCGAGCAGGTCGGCGAGCTTCGCGGTATCGTAGCGCCCCTGGGCTTCGCCGTTGTTCAGCACGATGTTGAGCGCCTTCTCCCGCGCGGCGGTCAGGCGCACCACCGAGACGGGCACTTCGGCGAAGCCGAGGTCGCGGAGGATGCGCAGCCGCAGGTGCCCGCCGACGATGTGGCCCGTCGATTCGTTCCAGACGAGCGGCTCGACGAGGCCGAAGTCTTCGAGGCTCTTGCGGAGTTTGCGGTACGCCGGACTCGTATCGGCGAGCGGGCGGCGCGGGTTGTACGGCGCGGGGATCAGTTGCGCGAGCGGCAGCGTGCGGAGTTCGAGCGGGGTCATCGGTGAGGCTCCTGACTGGGGAATCCGAGGTTTCAACATGCTCCGCATTATGCTCCTGCTCGCGCTGCCGACCGCGGCGTTCGCCGACCCCCCGAAGGGGGACGCCGTCATCCGCGGCAAGTTCGGCGACTCCGAGATCGTCGTCACCACGACCGCGCGGCTCGCCGGCGCCATCCACTCCGTGACGTGGAACGGGCAGGAGTACATCGACAGCGCGGATCACGGCCGGCAGCTCCAATCGGCCTGTTCGTTCGACTGCGGCAAACCCGGGCCGTTCTGGGCCGAGGCGTTCAACCCGACCGAAGCCGGCTCGCGGCGGGATGGCGCCGGGGCGAAGTCGACGAGCGAACTGCTGGAGATCAAAACCGAGAAGAACGCCCTGACGACGAAGACGCGGATGGCTTTCTGGCTGGCGCCGGGCGAGAAGTCGGACAAGTTCTCCGCGCTCAATGACAAGGCGTTGTCGGAGCACACCGTCGAGAAGCGCGTCGTCGTCGGCGCGGGGAAGTTCGCCAACGCGATCGAGTACACCGTCACGTTCCGCGGGCCGAAATCGGAGACGCACACCTACGCTCAGTACGAAGCGCTGACCGGCTACATGCCCAAGGAATTCAGTCTGTTCCGCTCGTGGAACCCGAAGGACGGCAAGCTCGCGAAGCTCGACGATGGCCCGGGCGAACAGGGCCTGCCCGTGATCCTGAGCAAGCCCGACGGCGAGCACGCGATGGCCGTCTGGTCGCCCGATCAACCGTCGAAGGGCTACGAGGGCGCGGGCTACGGGCGCTTCCGCTTCGCGGCCGAGAAGGTCGTGAAGTGGAACTGCGTCTTCCGGTTCAAGGATGCCGAGGACGTGAAAGTCGACGCGCGGACGTTTCGGGTCTTCGCCGTTCTCGGTACACTCGACGATGTGACCGCGACGCTCGCGGGGCTGGTGAAAGCCCACGCCGAGCGCCGCTGATCTTCCCGACGGCCCGGAGTTCCTTCCATGCGTGCCCTCTGTCTGCTCTTCCTCGCGGCCGGGTTCGCCCCCGCCGCGGACGACAAGGTCAAGCCCCTGCTCGGCGAGAAGCAGCTCGCCGAGGGCCGGCTGCTCCTGTTCGACGGCGAGAGCACCTTCGGCTGGAAGGTCACGGGCGATGCGACCGTCGAGAAGGGCGTGCTGAAACTCGCCCCGGAGGCGAGCGTCGAATGGCCGTTCGCGCTCGGTCCGGGGAACGTCGCGCTCAAGTTCGCCGACCTCGGCAGCGCCAGCTTCAAAGTCGCCATCGGCGGCGCCACCGCAGTCGTCGCCAATCCGAAGGGGGACGCCATCGCCGGCGCGATGCTCGGCGACGGGATCAAAAGCGTCGGCAAACTGAAGATCACCGCGCCGAAGGACAAGGCTATCGCCCTCTCGGCGATCCAGTTCCGCCCGCAGGGGACGGCGCCGATCTTCAACGGCAAGGATCTGAAGGGCTGGAAGAAGTTCGAGGGCGACGAGAAGAAGGAGATCAGCGAATTCGAAGTCACGGAGGCCAAGGAACTGCACGTGAGCAACGGCCCCGGCGACCTGCGGACCGAGGCCAAGTACGCCGACTTCGCGCTGCAGTTCGAATGCAAGACCAACGGCGAGGCGCTGAACAGCGGCATCTTTTTCCGCTGCATCGCCGGCGAGTACCAGAACGGCTACGAGTGCCAAATCCACAACGGCTTCAAGGACGGCGACCGCACGAAGCCGAGCGACTTCGGCACCGGGTCGATCTACCGCCGCATCGCGGCGCGGAAGATCGTGGCCGACGACAAGGAGTGGTTCGCGGTGACGCTGATGGCGCGGGGGCCGAACATCGCGACTTGGGTCAACGGCTATCCCGTTGCGAACTGGCTCGACGAGCGCGAGAAGAACGACAACCCGCGGAAGGGCCTCCGCACCGAAGCGGGGCACCTCAGCATTCAGGGGCACGATAAGACGACCGACATCCTGTTCCGGAATCTGCGGATCGCGGAGTGGAAGTGAGGGGAACCACTTATCGGCTCCGAGTCGATTTGACGGACATGAGAGCGGCGGGATCGAGAATGAGGTACATCCGGATGGGGTGTAATCTCTCCCCCGCGTCGTTTACGCGGCGATTCCCATCGATTCTCGGCAGATTCGGTCGGATCGCCCGTTTAAGATCCTCCGGTAGGCC
>JAYVTJ010000645.1:0-5154 GCA_043774415.1 Fimbriiglobus sp.
GTCGTTGCGCACGAACATCTTCTTGTGCGCGAACGCGGGGGCGCACCAGACCACCGGCCGACCGAACGCCGTATTCGTCGTCTTCATGATCCCCTTCGCCCGGTCGATCTCCTCGTACTTCTCCTTCGTCAGTTTGCAGAGCACGAGGTCGCCGCGCTCGGTGAAGCTGATGAAGCGGTCGCCGTTCTTCACGAGGAAGGCCGTCTCGGAGCCCTTCGCGTCGCCGACGAGTTCCTTCGATTCCCAGAGGCGCTTGCCGCTCGGGAGTTCCACGGCGTACATCGTGCCGTTGTCGTCGAAACCGTACATCGTGTCGCCTTGGAGGAAGGGCTGGACGTTCACGGCGCCGATGCCCGATTCCGCTTTGTCCTTCCACTCGGTCGTCGCCGTCGGCTTCTCTTTGTCGAGCTTCAGCAGCAGGTTCTTGGACTTGTAGCCGCCGAGATAGAGGTACTCTTTGAAGGCGATGGGCGTCATGATGACGGACCCCATGGTCGCTTCGTACTTCTCGCTCCAGTAGAGTTTGCCGGTCTCGGGATCGAGCGCCCGCAGTGCGCTCGGCCCGCTGACGATGAGCTGGCGCTTGCCGCCAGCTTCGATGATGACGGGTGGACTGTAGCCCTGTTCCTTCTGCGTCTGGCTCTTCCAGAGTTCCTTGCCGGTGGCTTTGTCGAGCGCGACGACGTGGCTCCCCTCGCCGCCGGCGAGGGTGATGAGCTTCTGGCCGTCGATCATCGGGTGGGCCGCGTAGCCCCAGATGGCCGCCTTCGTCTTGTACTCGGCCATGAGGTTCTTGCTCCAGGCGACTTTGCCGTCCTTCGCATTGAAGGCGATGAGGTCGCCGACGGCCCCGAGGGTGTAGACCATTTCACCATCGACGAGCGGCGTGCAGCGCGGCCCGTACGGGTAGCTGATGGCATACTTCACCGGGTACTCGTGCTTCCAGATCTTCGCGCCCGTCTTGGCGTCGAGGCACCAAACGCGCTCGA
Source organism: Fimbriiglobus sp. (assembly GCA_043774415.1). Classification (GTDB taxonomy): domain Bacteria; phylum Planctomycetota; class Planctomycetia; order Gemmatales; family Gemmataceae; genus JALHQU01. The sequence continues at coordinate 990 of JAYVTJ010000645.1, forward strand.
TGCCGGTGGTCTCTTTGAGGTCGAAGTTGCCTTCGTCGGTCTCGCCGGTCTTCTTGATGTAGTCCGCGACATAGACGAACTCGCCGGCGACGGCGGGGCCGGCGTAGCCCCCGGCCAGCGGGGTGCTCCAGAGCTTCTTGGGTCCGCCGCTCGGGAACTTCTCGAGGATGCCCTCTTCGCGCCAGACGTTGTCGCGCTTCGGCCCCATCCACTGGGGCCAGTCGTCGGCGCGGAGGGTGGAGATCAGGAGCAGGGCCACCGGCAGGGCGAGTAGCAGCTTCATCGCGTAGCCTCCGTTGAGATCGTGTGCAATTCCCGCGAACGGTCCAGACGAGCTTACCAGTTCGCGGGCTTGTGGAAAGCGCCCTGGGCGTCGGACAGGTGGTCGGGGAACAGGGCGTTCGCCAAGTTGCCCGCGGAAAGGATGGGCGATGCGGTCGCCACTTTGCTGAGGTGAAAGCTCGGCTTGCGCGGGGAGCGGCACGGGAAGAGCACGACGACCGGCTTCCCGAATTTCTGGCGGACGACTTCCACGGGCATGGCGAGATCGGAATCGTTGGAGATGATCACGGCCTGCTCGAATACTCCGTCGAACGCATCCACCAGAAGCCGCGTCGCGATGTTGACATCGGAGCCTTTCTCCTCGGACTTGATGACTTCGACGGTCGCCGGGCCACCCGCCGGCGGGTTTGCGTAGGGCATCCGCGTTTTGCTTTCCAAGTAGTGTCCCAGCCAAATCGTCAGGTCGGGGAGCGTCCGCAGGGCGCGGAGGTAGAACTGCTGCCGCATCGATTGGGCGGGGTTGTTCCGACGATTCTTGACGAGGGCCGTGAAGTAGTGGATCGACCCGATTCGATCGTTCGGGAATTCGAGCTGCGCGAGCCGTTCGAGGTTCAACCATCGGTACGGCGTGCCCTTCAAAGCGCCGTAGTAGAGGTTGAATCCGTCGACGTAGAGGTTCGTGATCATCGGGTGAAGATAAACAAAGCAGGGCCGCCCCGGTGAAGGAGCGACCCTGGTACCCAGCAGGCGAACCTAGCTGGGGGAGTTATCGGAATTTTAGACCCCCGGCGGCGCGTGTCAAGCCCCTTCGATCCGGCACCACCTCCGTACAATAATAACGTCCGCAGCTCCGCCTTTCACCCGGTTCCCTCCGCCCATGCTGCTGCTGTCCTGCACGAACCTCTCCCGCGGCTACGACGCCACCCCGCTCTTCGAAGAGGTCGGCTTCGAGCTTCACGCCGGGGACCGCATCGGCTTCGTCGGCCCCAACGGCGCGGGCAAGACGACGCTGCTCAAAATCCTCGCGGGCATCGACGAACCGGAGAGCGGCAGCGTCAAGCGCCACGCCGGGGCGCGGCTCGGATTCCTGAAGCAGATCGCCGAATACCCGCCCGGCCGCACGCTGTTCCAAGAGGCGAAGAGCGCGTTCGACGAACTCCTCGCCACGCAGGAAGAGCTCCACCGCGTCGCGGATCGCATGGCCCACTGCGCCGACGGACTCGAAGCGACCGCGCTCGCCGCGCAGTTCGACCGGCTCAACGAATTGATCGCGTCGAACGACGCCTACTCGCTCGATCACAAAGTCGACGACGTGCTGAGCGGCCTCGGGTTTTTGAAGCAGGACTTCCACCGCGAGATCGCGAGCTTCAGCGGCGGCCAGCAGCGCCGGGTGCTCCTCGCGCAGATGCTGCTGTCGGCGCCGGACATCATGCTGCTCGACGAACCGAGCAACCACCTCGACATCGACACGACGCGCTGGCTCGAAGACTACCTCGCCCGGCAGCCGCAGGGCATGCTCATCGTCAGCCACGACCGCTACTTTCTGGAGAAGGTCACGAACAAGACCTTCGAGCTGCACAACAAGCGGATCACCTCGTACCCCGGCGGCTACAAGCAGTACGTGCGCTTGCGCGACGAGCGCTTCGAGCGGCAACTCAAGGAGTGGGAGAGTCAGAAGGAGTACGTCGGCAAGCAGGAGGATTACATCCGCCGGGCGGCCTACGGACAGTTGGCGAAGCAGGCGCAATCGCGGGTGAAGGCGCTCGACAAGCTCGAACGTCTGGAGAAGCCGACGAAGGTGAGCGGGCCGAACATCCACTTCAAAGATGTGGTGCGCTCCGGCGATGTGGTGTTCCACTGCGAGGACTTGGCGAAGTCGTTCGGTTCCAAGAAGCTCTTCGAAGGGCTGAGCTTCGACATCAAGCGCGGCCAGCGCCTCGGCATCATGGGGGCCAACGGCAGCGGCAAGACGACCCTCTTGAAGATGCTCCTCGGCGAGGAGGAACCGACGGCCGGGATCATCCGGCGCGGGCATCTCGTGTTCCCCGGCTACCTTGATCAGCATCTCCGACTGCTCGACGAGAACGAGACGGTGATCCGCGCCGTCTGGCCGGAGCCCGATCCGGCGCTCACCGAAAAGACCATGCGCAACCTGCTCGGGGCCTTCGGCATCCACGGCGAAACGTGCGATCAGCTCGTGAGCGAACTCAGCGGCGGCGAGCGCAGCCGGGCGGCGCTCGCGAAGCTCACGGTGGCGGGGACGAACGTGCTGATTCTCGACGAGCCGACGAACCACCTCGACCTCTGGGCGTGCGACAGCTTGGAGGACGCGCTGAAGAACTACGAGGGGACGTGCCTCGTCGTGAGCCACGACCGCTACTTCCTGAACCGCGTCGCCGACTTGCTGATCGTGTTCGAGCCGCACCGCTGCGAGATGGTCTACGGCAACTTCGACACCTACGAACGCCTGCGGGCGAACCGCGAAGGGGCGGCGAAGGAAGCGGCCGAGAAGGCCGAAGCGCGGAAGCAATCGAACGGGCCGAGCAAGCCGGCGAGTGCCGCAACGCCGGGCGGGAAGAAGAAGCGGAAGTACCCGTACCGCAAGGCCGGGGAACTCGAAGCCGAGATCGGCGAGCTCGAAGCGAAGATGATGGAAATGGGGACGGCGCTGACGACGCCGGAGGTGTATAAGGATGGCGTCCGCGTGCAGGAGCTGATGCAGGAGATCGCCGATGCGCAGGCGCGGTTGCCGGAGCTGTACGAACACTGGGAAGAAGCGACGGAGATGAACGGGTGAGAGTTTTTTCTCCCCCTCTCCGCTTCGGAGAGGGGGCCGGGGGGTGAGGTCTCCCCGCATGAGAATGAAGCGCGCAGATGTCGACGCGCCAGACCTCACCCCCTAACCCCCTCTCCGAAGCGGAGAGGGGGAACCGATCCGAGGATCATGCCATGCCCATCGCCAAAGCGGTCTGCCCCGATTGCGGGGCAAAACTCTCCTCGCCCGACGGATTCGAAGTCGGCGAAGAGGTCGAGTGCCCCAAGTGCGAGACCGAATTCAAAGTGCGGGCGCCGAGGCCAGCGACCGCGCCGGTGAAAGCCGCGCCGAAAGCGCAGGTGATCGACGATGATGGAGATGAGGAAGAAGACGAGCGGCCGAAGCCCAAGAAGAAAAAGAAGAAGGGCAAGCGCCGCGATAATGACGACGACGAAGGCGGCGGCTACAAGAACTCGCCCGTGCGCTTCATCGTCCTCGGCATCCTGATCCTGCTGATGCTCGTCGGCGGCTTCTTCCTCGTCCGCAAGATTCTGAAGGAGCGCGCCGACAATGCGGCGCATCACTCCGTCGGCGCGAGCTTCGCCCGCACCGCGAGCCAGACGTCGGCGATAACCTTCGTCGCAGTCGCCTGAATCAGTCCCTTCGGCGCGAGCTTCAGCAACCCCGTGAAGCCCGTTATCGCTCCCGACCACCGCACGAGCGTGCCGCCCTCGGCCGGTTCGAGCGCCAGTGTCGCTTCCACGGTACTCCCGCTGCCGACGGCTTTCGTCGTCAGCGCGTACTTCAGTGTGGTGCCGGTGCGCTCCGTCACCCGCGCCGTCGTGTCGATGGCCCCCGAGAGGAACGAGAGCTTCGGCCGCGACTTCCACTCGGCTTCGTCCGGAGTCGCGCGAATCACTTCGGTATCGGGCAGGCACCCCGCGAGGAAGCCCGCATCGCCGAGCTTCGCGAGGACTTCGGCGACGGGCAGCGGGAATGTTTCGGTCCCGGCGAACGAGATCATGGTGGCACCGGTGCGGGTTGGAGTTCGGAATATTATACGGGGGAGGCACGCGGCTCGGAGTCACCCCCTCTCCGCTTCGGAGAGGGGGCCGGGGGGTGAGGTCT
>JAYVTJ010000646.1:0-3296 GCA_043774415.1 Fimbriiglobus sp.
CACCCCCTCTCCGCTTCGGAGAGGGGGCCGGGGGGTGCGGTCTGCGGCGCCGACGCGAGCGGCCTTCCTTTCGTATCGGGGAAACCTCACCCCCCAACCCCTCTCCGAAGCGGAGAGGGGGAGCCGGAATTGCACTGCGGAGATTCCCACGCGATGGCTCCAGCTTGGGTCGGCAAAAAGATCTTCCGCGATACGGAGCGGGCGAAGCGCAATTGCGAGGCGCTCATCGCGCAGGTCGGCGACCTCTGGGCGCCGGTCGAAGCGGTGCTGCGCCGCGAACTGCCGCGCACGGCCGATGCCGACATGGCCTTCAACAACCTCGAACGCCTCATGGCTGTGCCGGCGGCGCTGGCCCAACTTCCCGGACTGCTCGACGCCCGCGGCCGCGGCTTGGAAGCCACGCTGCAACTCCTCGCCACGTCCCAGTTCTTCGCCGATACCCTCATCCTTTACCCCGAAGCGCTCGACATTGTCAGGGCCGCACCGCGCCGCAATCCTTCGACCGAAGAACTCACGGGCGTCCTCCGCGCCGACATCGACGCGGCCTACGACGACACCGCCGTCCTCCGGGCCTTCCGGCGCTATCGCCAGTTGCAAACGCTCCGCGTCGGAGTCAACGACATCCTCCGCGACCGACCGCTCGAAGAGATCACGCGCGATCTGGCGCGCATCGCCGATTCCTCACTCAAGGTCGCGCTGCAGACCGCGCTGAAGAACCTCACGAAGAAGCTCGGGATGCCGATGACATCGGGCGGCCAACCGTCGAAGGTCGTCGCGCTCGCCTTCGGCAAACTCGGCGGCGACGAGTTGAACTACTCGTCCGACATCGACCTCATGTTCGTCTACGACGAGGACGGGGAAACCACGGGCAAGCGCGCCGCCTCGGTTCCGAACTCCGAGTTCTACTCGCGCGTCGTCGTCGAAGTCATTCGATTGCTCGCATCTCAAACCGACCGCGGCTTCGCTTACCGCGTCGATCTGCGGCTGCGTCCCGAAGGGCACAGCGGCCCGCTGGCGCGCTCGCTCGCGAGCACTCTCAGCTACTACGACGTGATGGGCCGGACGTGGGAGCGCCAGGCGCTCATCAAGCTGCGTCACGTCGCCGGCGATTCGCCCCTCGGTAAGCAGGTGGTGAAGGCGCTGCAGCCGTTCGTCTACCGCAAGTACTTCAGCTTCTCGGAAATCAATGAGGTGAAGGCGCTGAAGCGCCAGATGGAGCAGCGCGCCACCCGCGCCGGCATCGACGAACAGGACGTGAAGACCGGTCGCGGCGGCATCCGCGACATCGAGTTCGCCGTGCAGTTCCTCCAGTTGCTCAACGGCGGCGACCTCCAAGCCGTGCGGCAGCGGAACACGCTGCTCGCCCTCGAAGCCCTCGAGATCGCCGGGTGCCTGAACCCGCAGGAGACGTTCATCCTCGCCGATGCGTACCGGTTCCTGCGAAAGACCGAACACCGCTTGCAACTGCTCTTCGACTGGCAGACGCATCGGCTGCCGAGTTCGACCGACGAACTCCGGAAGCTCGCCCTCCGCATGGGCTACCGGGAAGCTTCGCGCGAAGTCGAGGAGGAAGCTCCGCCGCCCGTTTCCGAGTTCCCCGCGCAGCGGCGCTCGAACCTCGACGAACTGCCCGACACGGAGTTTCAAACGCGCGACCTGCTCATCGAACCGCTCGAACTCTTTCTGAAGGACTACCACGACAAGACCGCGGTGAACCGCACGATTCTCGATCACCTGCTGCACCAAACTTTCGCGGAACCCGAGGGCCAGGCCGAGCCGGAGTCGGACCTGATTCTCGATCCGAACCCGGACGGGGCCGCGATCCGCGCGGCGCTCGGGCGCTATCCCTTCCGCGACATCCCAGCCGCATACCTGAACCTCGACCGGCTCGCGCAGGAATCGGTGCCGTTCCTCTCGCACCGGCGCTGCCGGCACTTCCTCGCGAGCATCGCCCCGCAACTCTTGCGCGCCATCGCCGCCACGGCCGACCCCGATGCGGCGCTGAACGACTTCGAGCGCGTCACGGCGTCGCTCGGGGCCAAGGCCGTGCTCTACGAACTCTTCAGCTTCAACCCGCCGACATTGAAGCTCTTCGTCGATCTCTGCGCGAACAGCCCGTACCTGTCGTCGATACTCGTGAACAACGCGGGGATGGAGGACCAACTTCTCGACAGTTTGGTGCTCGATCAGCCGCGGCGGGCGGGCGAACTGACGGCGGAGCTGAACGAACTCCTGCGCGGAGCGAGCGACCCCGACCCGATTCTGCGGAGCTTCCAAGACAACGAATTCCTGCGCATCGGCGTCCGCGACCTGCTGGGGAAAGCGGATATCCGCGAGACGACGGGCGCCCTCAGCGATGTTGCCGACACGATTCTGAACGCGGTGTTCGACCTCGTCGAACCGGGTGTCCGCGCCAAGTTCGGCATCCCCTCGTCACCGAGTTGCGATGCGCCGTGCCGGTATGCGCTGCTGGGACTCGGCAAGCTCGGCGGCCGCGAGATCAGCTATCACAGCGACCTCGATCTGATCCTCATCTACGAGGCCGATGGGCCGACCCGCTGCGACGGCCGCGCGGATGCGACGACGAACCACCACTACTTCACGGAGCTGGTGCAGCGGGCCATCAAGATGGCGAGCCGCACCGGTCCGCTCGGCCGGCTCTACGAAGTCGATATGCGACTGCGGCCGACGGGCAAATCGGGGAGCTTGGTCCTGCCGCTCGACGAGTTCCGCAAGTACTTCGCGGGGCCGGGCAGCCAGCTCTGGGAGCGGCAATCGCTGACGCGGGCGCGGTCGCTGCGCGGCTGCCCGGAGTTCGCGAAGGAAGTGACAGTGGCCGTGCGCGACGCCGTGCTCGGCAAGCCGTGGTGCCCGCAACTCGTCGACGAAATTCGGGGTATGAGGAGCCGGATGGAGGCGAGCGCCAGCCCGCGCAGTTTGAAGCGCGCCGCCGGGGGATTGGTCGATGTCGAGTTCCTCGTGCAACTGCTGATCCTGCAATTCGGCCGCGACCGCCCCGAGATCGTGCGTTCAAATATTTGGGAAGCGCTCGATGCGCTGGAGGCGGCCGGGTTGCTTCCGACGGAGCTGATCGAGCTACTGCGCGAGGGGTACTCGTTCCTGCGCTTCGTCGAAGCGCGGCTGCGCATCGTCACGGACCGCCCGCTCACGGAGATCCCCGAGAACCGCGACGACTTGGAGAAGCTCGCCCGCCGCGCGGGGTTCGAGGGGGCGGCTCCGTTCGGGACAAAGCTGGCGACCGCGATGACGGGGATTCGGAGCGTGTATCGATCCAT
>JAYVTJ010000647.1:0-12947 GCA_043774415.1 Fimbriiglobus sp.
CCACGCCCTACGGGTGGGCAGCGCCGAAATCCTGAGCTGGACCCCGGCCGCACTTGCGGTCGACAGGCCGGGTCGCCACGATATATCGGAGCCGATTCCGCGCGATCCGTCCGTCCGGTGATTCCATGACTGCGGCCGCCGCACCCGCGAAGCTCGACCTGCTTGCGTTCGCCCGCCGCGTCCTCACCATCGAGGCCGACGCCGTCCGCGCCGTCGCCGTGCGGCTCGACGGCGCGTTCGAAGCGGTCGTGCGGACGATGGCCGAGTGCCGCGGCCGCATCGCCGTCACGGGCGTCGGCAAGTCGGCCGACGTCGGCCAGAAGATCGTCGGCACCCTCAATTCCACCGGCACGCGCAGCTACCTCCTCGACGCCACCCGCGCCGTCCACGGCGACCTCGGGATGGTCCACTCGGACGACGTGGCGCTCGTGCTCTCGCACAGCGGGGAGAGCGAAGAACTGATCCGCCTGCTCGGGCCGCTCAAGCGGCTCGCCGGGCCGCTGCTGGCCATCACGGCGAATGCGCAGAGCCGATTGGCGAAAGTCGCGGATGAAGCGATCGTCTACGGTCCCGTCATCGAAGCCTGTCCGCTGTCATTGGCGCCGAGCACGAGCACGACCGTGATGCTCGCCCTCGGCGACGCCATCGCGCTGACGCTCTCGGAACTCAAGCAGTTCCGGGCCGATCAGTTCGCGCAGTTCCACCCGGCCGGGAGCTTGGGCCGCCGGCTCGCCGCGGTCGAAAGCGTCATGCGCCGAGGCGCGGAACTCCGCATTGCGAGCGCCGACGCCACCGTGCGAGCGGTGTTCGCGATGGCCCGCACCGGCGGTCGGCGCACCGGCGCCGTGATGCTCACGGACGAGGCCGGCCGGCTCGTCGGGCTGTTCACCGACTCCGACTTGGCCCGGCTCTTCGAGAACCGCGCCGACGACGCCTTCGACCGGCCGATCTCGGACGTGATGACGCGCAACCCGCTCACGCTCGGACTCGGCGCCAAGATGCTCGACGCCCTCGAACTCCTGCGGCTCCGCAAGATCAGCGAGCTGCCCATCGTGGACGGCGCCGGGCTGCCCGTGGGCCTGCTCGACATCACCGATGTCATCGGTCTGCTCGAACCCGAAACGGAACCGGCCCCGCCCATCCTGCGCCTCGTGGGACAACGGCCATGAGCGACACCCAGCGGATCATTCGGGAAGCGCTCGAGCGCAAAGTCGCCGACGACCTGCGCGACCGGGCTTTGAAGATCGAACTGCTCCTGCTCGACGTCGATGGCGTCCTCACCGATGGCCGCGTGACATACACCTCCCGCGGCGACGAAATCAAGCGGTTCCACATCCGCGACGGTTCGGGCTTGAAAATCTGGCGCGGTTTGGGTCTGAGGGCCGCCGTGATCTCGGGCCGCTCTTCGCTCGCGGTGGATCGCCGGATGCTCGAACTGGACGTGTCCCCCGTGATTCAGGGCCGGCCCGAGAAAGCCGCGGCGTTCTACGAACTGCTGGCGGCCACGGGGCTTACGGCCGACAAGGTCTGCGCGATGGGGGATGACTTGCCCGACCTGCCTATAATGCTCCGGTCTGGATTGTGCGTGGCGGTGGCCGATGCGTGCGCCGAAGTCCGGGCCTGTGCCGCCTACACGACGGTCGAACGGGGTGGCCGCGGGGCCGTGCGGGAAACGATCGAGTGGTTGCTGAAGCTCCGCGGCCAATGGACGGCCGCCGCCGAGCAGTTCCGGGTCTGAGTAGCGGAAGTCGCCCGACTTCCGATTCCGACGCCATCCAGAGAACCCCCCAGCGTGTGGACGCCCCGCCGAATCGGTTTGGTCCTGCTCGGCTTGACCGGCGCCGTCGCCGCGTTCCTCGGCTACTCCATCGCCTTCGGCACCATCGACGGCCTGCCCGAACTCCCCGAGAAGTTCTTCCTGCCCGCGTCCGGCCAGCAGGCGCCCGCCAACTATTCGATCTCGCGCACCGAGCGCAACTTGGCCGAGGCGTTCGGGCCGAACAGCCTCGAAGTCACGGACAACAGCACGTACAAGACGAAGGTCGAGATGCAGGAGCGGGGGATGGTGATCGCCAGCGGATCGCCGAACCCCAACGGGACGATCTACGTCACGATGTCGCCGATCAGCGTCATCCAGTTCGGCAAATCGACCCCCGGCACCAAGCCGGGCGAAACCCGCGAGATCAGCACCTTCCACGCCGACCGCGCCCGGCTCCGCTTCGACCGCCCCGTCAACAATCTGCAAGAGCTGAACGACAAGGCCAAGCTCGTCGAAATCGAACTGATCTCGGACCCCGACCTCGACACGAACGACACGCGCCGCGGCCACATCGAGATCACGAACAACCAGCGCTCCTCCGATTTCGGCGACCTGCTCGTCATCAAAACGGTCGGCCCGCTCTTCTACCGCGTGCCCGACGAGACGGTGCCGTACAACCCCGAAGTGGCCCACGTCTGGACGGCCGCCGCCGTCGAAGTGACCGACCGCCGCAACCTGCCGCGCACCCTCCGCGGCGGCGTGCCGACGGTGGCGTTCGGCCGCGCCGATGACCTGCGCCGGCAGTCGTCCATCGCCGACATCCTGCTCGGCGCCGCGCTGCCGCCGCCGACGATCACGGCCGAGGGGATGAAGATCTACCTCCAGCCCGACGAGCCGAAGGGGACGCCCGCGAAGGGCAAAAGCTCGACGGGCGGGAACTCGGTGCGCGAGATCCTGCTCCAGGAAAAGGTGCAGATGAACCTCTGGAACGACGGCGGCGCCGGTCTGCCCGGCGGGAACGAGGCGCCCGTCGTCGTGCCGGTGAAGTCGGTCGCCGATTCCGGCATCGGCATGCCCGCGCTGCTCGGCTCGGTGTGGGACGGCGCCGGCACCGTCGAGAAGCTCCTCGGCAAATCGCTCCTCGTGATGGAGACGCCCGGCGCTTTCCGCTACGACTTCGAAAAGAGCACCGCCCGCTTCGACATCGCCCCGCAGGCGCCGCCCGGCGGCCAGCCGAACATGGTCACGGTCACGCGGCTCTCGGCCACCAAAGGGCAAGACAACCTCTTCTGCAACGTCCTCGTGCTCGACTTCTCCGATCCGCCCGGCGTCGTTTCCACGCGGCCCAAGAACGGCGGTCCGCGCGACAACGGCTTCGTGATGCGGACGCTCACCGCGACCGGACCGCAGGTTTTCCTTTCGGTCGAATCCGATGGTCTGACGGCTCAGGGGACGGAACTGCGCTACGACCGCGATGCGAAGAAGGGGCGCTCGATCACGACGCTGCGGGGAAGCCCCGCGTACGCCAAGCGCGACGGCAGCCAACTCTGGGGCGGCGACGCCGTGAACTTCGCCGACATCGTCATCGACTCGGTCGATGCCGCGCCGGCCAAGGACGGCAAACCGTCGCCGGGCAAATCGACGATCCTCACGGTCAACGGCCCCGGCCGGCTCGAATTCTTCGACACCGAGCAGAAAGCACTCACGGGTACCGCCTCGTGGGGCAAATCCCTCCGGCACGAGAAGATCGCCGGGCAGAGGCTCGAACTCCTGAAATTCGAAGGGCCGGGCCGCTTCGCCGACACCGACGGCGACCTCCGCCTCACGGGCGACAAGCTCTGGCTCTGGCTCGCGGCGAACGAGAAGCCGGCCGCGGCGCGCACCGATGGCAAGCCCTCCGGCGGCACGAACTCGAAGCCCGAGAAGCTCATCGCCGACGGCAACGTCGAGGGCGGCTCGCCCGAGATGATCATCCAGAAGACCGACAAGCTCTTCGTGAACTTCCGCGACACCGACCCGCCGAAGCTCGCCGCGGTCGCGCCGGTGCCGGTCGGTCCGCAGCCTCCGCTCATCGGGCCGAAGCCGGTCGTCGACCCGAACGCGCCGAAGCTCCCGGCGCCGGTCGAACCCGAGAAGGAAGCGCCGAACCCGACCTACCTCAGCGCGGCCGTGATCCACGCGAACGTGATCCGCTATCCCGTGAAGGCGCTGCCGAAGGATCCGAGGCTTCCCGCCCCGGCGACTCCGCCGACGACGCTGAAGTACGAACTCGAAACCGCGCTCTGCGAAGAGCGCGTGATCGCCTACCAGAACCCCGATCCGAAGGATCCCGCGAAGCCGGCCATCGGCCTGCTCATCAAGTGCATCAAGCTGAATCTGGAGCAGTCGTCCGCCGGCAGCGTGATGGTCTGCACCGGCACCGACGATCTCCTCGCGGAAGTCCACTTCGAAACGTCGTCGCTCTACGGGCCGGTCGTCGAGATCGATCAGCCGAACAACTCGGCGAAGGTCAACGGCCGCGGCAAACTCCGGATGCTCAGCGGCGCCGACCTCAACGGCAACGACCTCGCGAAGCCATCCGATCTCGTCATCGACTTCGCGAAGGAGATGCGCTTCTACGGTGCCCGCGCCCGCGCCGAATTCCTCCAGACCGTCATCGCCACGCAGACCGTCATGCCCGATCCGCCCGCGAAGGAACTCGCATCCGACCCGCGCGCCGCGGCGAAGCGGCCGAGCGAGCAACTGCCGACGCCGAAGGATCTGGGCGAATCGAACCCTTACACGACGCGCTCGACGCTCATGGGCCACCGGCTCGACATCACCTTCGACCGGCCGATCTACTTCAACCAGATGAAGAAGGCGAAGCGGGAGCCGGTGCGCGATCCGAAGACGGGCCTCGCCATCGCCGAGGAGCGGGCCAAGCTCAAGACCGCCGTGACGACGCCGGTGCCCGAAGACGAGCGCGCGGCCTACCCCGGCGGCAAGCCGTCGCGGGATGTCTACTTCCTCGAAGAGGTCTTCGACGGCGCGAACAAGTACGTCCGCGCCCGCCGGTTGCGGGCCAAGCAGATCGACTTCACGAACCGGGAAAAGGAGCAGGAACTCTACGCCGCCGGCGAGGGACAGCTCCGCATCCTGCAGTTCGAAAAGGACGAAGAGGAGACCCCGGCCGCACCCGTCTCGGTGAACCCGAACGTCCGCGTCGCGAAGAAGCCCGAGCCGGGCGAGATGAAGCTGACCGTGGTGGACTTCAACCGGCAGATGGTGGCGAAGGACCGCGGCAAGGTCTATCAGGATGCGGTCTTCGACAAGGGGGCGACGGCCTACAGCATCCCGACCGACGACTTGAACCTGCGCTTCGAGAAGCACGCGCTGCCGAAGAAATCGACGGTGCTGACGTGCGTCGATTCGCTGACGGTCTCGACGTCGCAGACGAAGAAGGACGCGAAGCCGGTGCAGTGGATGGTCGCCAACGGCAACGCCGAGTTCCGCAACGACACGTATTTGGGGATCGGCGGCCGGGTGACCTACAACGGCCAGCAGTTCGTCTTCGACGGCACGCCGAACCGATTGGCGACGCTGTCGAAACTCACCGTGGGGCTGGGCCAGTCGGAGTACCACCAGGCGGAGCAGTTGATCTACAAGAAGGACGGCAGCATCAAGGCGAACAAGTCGTCGGGCGGAACCTTCATCCCTGGGGGGTGAGGTCTCACCGGCGGACGAGACTGCAGCTTTGATGGATTGCCGGAAAGTTTGCCGGCCCCTCGCCGGACCCGATTCTTCTTTTTCCATTGCACGCGCCGCCGCGCGGCGGTACGCTTTACAAATAGCCTCACCCCGCCTTCCGCCCTCTCCCGCTTCTCGGAGTGCCGCCCATGCTGGCGATTCCCGGTTTCACCGCCCACGATACCTGCGATGGCGTCACCCGGCGCGACCTGATCCGCATCGGCGGCTCCAGCGTCCTCGGCATTTCGCTCGCCAACGTGCTGGCACTCAAAGCCCAGGCGAACAACGCCCCGGTGCCGAAGGCCGCCGAGACGACCGGGGGCAAGGGCTTCGGCAAGGCGAAGTCGGTCATCCTCATCTACCTGCAAGGTGGCCCGAGCCACCTCGACCTCTGGGATCCGAAAGAGAACGTCCCCGATTCTGTGAAGAGCATCTTCAAGCCGATCCCGACGAAAGTCACCGGCACGAACGTCACGGAACTGCTGCCGAAGATCGCCAACGTCCTCGATAAGACGACGCTCATCCGCACGATGAGCTACACGCCCAACGGCCTGTTCAACCACACGGCCGCCATCTACCAGATGCACACCGGTTACACCACGGACAAGGTTTCGCCGTCGGGCCAACTCGAACCCCCTAGCCCCAAAGACTTCCCGACGCTCGGTTCGAACATCATCAAGTTCAAGCCGCCCGAAGTGCCGATGCTCCCGTTCGTGATGATGCCCCGGCCGCTCCAAGAATCGAACGTCGTCGGCAAGGGCGGCAGCGCGGGGTTCCTGGTCAAAGCCTACGACCCGTACCTCCTCTACCCGGCCGGCGACGACACCGACCTCTCGAAAATGGAGAAGATCAAGGTCGATGACCTGAAGCTCCGCGAAGAGCTGTCGCCGGTGCGCATGGAGCGCCGCGCCACACTCCGCGATACGGTCAGCAAAGGGATGCCCGAGATCGAACAGGCCGTGAGCAAGTACGACCTCGACACCTACTACGGCAAAGCACTCGGCCTCGTGCTCAGCGGCCGCGCCCGCGATTCGTTCGACCTCAAAAAGGAAAAGGACGAACTCCGCGAGAAGTATGGGAAGAACACCTTCGGCCAGTGCTGCCTGCTCGCCCGGCGGTTGGTGGAAGCCGGCACGCGCTTCGTCGAAGTGACGTGGCCCAAGGTGGCGAACTCGGACGCCCACTCGTGGGACACCCACGCGGGTCTATCCGACCGGTTGAAGCGGCAAGCGGCCCCGATGCTCGACGCCGGCGTCTCGGCGCTGATCGAAGACCTCGAAGACCGCGGCCTGCTGAAGGACACGCTCGTGGTGGTGGTCGGCGAGTTCGGCCGCAGCCCGCGCCGCGGCGTGAGCACCTCGGGGAACAGCAACTCCGACGACGGCCGGGATCACTGGCCGTACTGCTACACGGCGCTGATCGCGGGCGCCGGCATCAAGCGCGGATACGTCCACGGCAAGTCGGACAAAACAGCGAGCGCCCCGAGCGAGCACCCCGTCCACCCGACGGAGCTGCTGGCGACGATCTACCACAGCGTGGGGATCAAGCCGGATACGATCGTGTACAACCACCTGAATCAGCCCCGCGAGCTGGTGAAGGGCGAGACGGTCTCGGCGCTGTTTTCGTGATGGAGCCGGGAAGCCGAAACAACTCACCGGCCGCAAGGCCGGTGATTTTGTTGGTGCGATGCTTCGACCGATGTATGGTGGATAAATGAACTGGCGGCATCGTAGATTCTGACCGGGAACGCTGCAGCTTCATTCGGAGTTCCATTCACCTCGAACCCAGCGGGGCCGCTGGCGGCCTCACTTCTTCGCGACGGCGATGAACGGCCGGATCGCATCGAGCGTCTTCGCCCCGATCCCTTTGACCTTCCGCAAATCGTCGATGCTCGCGAACGGCGCATTCGCCCGGTACTGCACGATGCGCCCCGCGAGCGCCGGCCCGACCCCCGGCAAGCGCATCAGCTCGGCCTCGCCGGCGGCGTTCACATCGATCTTCGCGTCGGTCGAGTGGATCTTGGCGCCTTTGCCCACCGCCGGCGGAATCGGCACCGGCTTCCGTTCGAGCTTCTCGATCGGCTCATCCCCGGCGGTGCCGAGATTCAGCCAGGGCTTCACCTTTTCGGTCGTCTTCGGGCCGATTCCGTGGACGTGCGTCAGTTCGTCGAGGCTGCCGAACGGGCCGCGCTCGGAGCGGTGCGCGAGGATGGCATCGGCGCTGCTCGGGCCCAAGCCGGGCACTTGGAGGAGTTCGCTGCGGTCGGCGCGGTTGAGGTCGATCTGCCGGCGCGGCGGAACTTCGTCCGTCGGGCGAAAGGACGCCGTCGGCCAGAACAGGCGGTAGCCCGCGAACATGCAGACGACGAGGACGGAGATCGCGAGCGCGGAGTGGGACGCCCGGGATCGCGGCATCCCGGCCGGCAGAATCGGAGGTGGAGGGGCGGCGTCCATATCGTTCGGTGAGTCTAATCCTTCGGCAGCACCATCACAACGTACCGCGCGAGATTTTGCAAGGGAGGGCAGACTCGGAATGCGACGGCATCGGCGAAGTCGGCGGGGGCCGTGACCCAGCGCGGTGCCCGCACTCTGCGGATCATCCCGAAGAGCTGATGGCCGCGCCACTGCAGACGGGGGAAATGCGCTCGCAACGGCGCGAGATCGTGCCGCGAAAGCGGACGCTCATCGGGCGTGCGGCCTTTGCCGGGATAGGGCAAGCACCGGCGGGCGAACCCGAGGAGCGGATTGCCGCCCCACGGTTCGCAGAAGACGGCGACGCCGCCCGGCTTCAGCACGCGGTGCAGTTCGGCCCCGGCCCGGTGCAGATCGAGGTGGTGGAGGATCGCGTTTCCCCAGACCGCGTCGAATGCACCATCGGCGTACGGCAGGTGCTCGGCGTCGGCGGTGCGGAACTCGGCTGACACCCCGTTGACAGCGGCCCGGCGTTCCGCCTCGGCGACGTAGCCGGGAGAGAGGTCGAACGCGCTGACTCGGGCGCCGGCGCGGGCCAGCACGACCGCCGCCATGCCGTGGCCGCAGCCGCAGTCGAGCACGGACTTGCCGTGGATGTCGCCGAGTTCGGCGAATGCGGGGCGCATCCACGTTTCGTGATCGAGGTAGTCGGCGTCGGCGAAGCGCAGGTCGGCCCGACCGCTGCGGTAGCTCGCGCCGCGCTCCTCGGCCTGGCGGTCGTGGAACTCGCGCTCCGCGTGAATCCGTTCGAGTGTCGAGGGCATCGGATCCATCCTCACACCAGCCAGCCACCCGTGATGGGCAGCACCTGCCCGGTAATGTACCCGCTTTCCTCGCTGCAGAGGAAGAGCACTGCGTTGGCCACGTCGGCCGGTTGGGCGAAGCGGCCGAGGGGGATCTGCTTCAGGTACTCGGCACGCACGTCCTCTTTGATATCCCCCATCATCGAAGTCTCCACGACGCCCGGAGCGATCGCGTTCGCCGTGATCTTCCGCCGCGCCAGCTCCTTCGCGAGCACGCGCATCATGCCGATGACCCCCGCTTTGGCCGCCGCGTAGTTCGTCTGACCGGGGATGCCGTGCAGCCCCGCTACGGATGCGATGCTCACGATGCGGCCGTTGTCGCGCAGGATCTCCGCGCCGTACTTGCAGCAATGGAAGACCCCCGTGAGGTTCGTACTGACAACCGCATGCCAGTCGTCGAGGGCCATCTTGCGGATGGTGCGGTCCTTCAAAATCCCCGCGTTGTTCACGAGGATGTCGAGGCCTCCGAACTCGGCTTGGACGCCCTTCATCATCGCTTCGATCTGCCCCGCATCGCGCGCATCGGCCGCAAAGAGTCGCACGCGCTCGGCGGGATACGGCGACGCCAGCGCTTCGGCATCGCGGCGGTTGTCGCCCGCGGGATCTTCGAAGTAATGGAGAATGCCGGTCGCACCGGCGTCGAGGAACTGCTTCAAGATGGCCGCGCCGATGCCGCGCGAACTCCCCGTCACGAGGGCGACCTTGCCGGTGAAATCGTAGCGGATCATGGGGCACCGTCGGTGGCGGGAAGGCGAGTCCGTATTTTAGCCCCATGCCGACAACCCTGCTCCACTTTAGCGATGTCCACTTCCCCGGCGCCCTCCGCGGCTGGAGCGCCCGCGACATCTTCAGCAAGAAGCTCGTCGGCCTCGCCAACGTGAAACTCATGGGCCGCGGCCGGAGCTTCCTCCGCGCCAAGCGGGTCGTCGAAGCGATCCTCGCCGACGCGAAAGCGAATCCGCCCGAAGCGCTGGTCTTCAGCGGCGACGCCACCATGCTCGCGATCCCGCACGAGTTCGTTCACGCCGCCGAGACGCTCGGAGTCGGCGATCCCGATCTGCCGCAGGGCTTCGCGGTGCCCGGCAACCACGACTACTACACGCCGCACGCCGGCCGCGCCGGCGGCTTCGAGAAGGCCTTCGCACAGTGGCAACTCGGCGAGCGCCGCGCCGGTCACCACTACCCGTTCGCCCGGCGCGTGGGGCACGTCTGGCTCATCGGCGTCAACAGCGCCCACCAGCGCCACGGCCTCGGCGCCAGCGGGAAGATCGGCGGCGCCCAGTTGAACCGCCTGCGCGAACTCTGCGCCGGGCTGTCGCCGGGGCCGCGCATCATGGTCACCCACTATCCGCTGCGGAAGGCGAACGGCGAACTCGAAGGGAAGTCGCACCGGTTGCTCGACCACGCCGCGGCGCTCGAAGCGGCGAAGGAGTGCGGTATCGGCCTCTGGCTCCACGGACACATCCATCATCCCTTTGTGCTGGTGCCCGGAGCGGCGATCCCGTTTCCGGTCATCAACGCCGGCAGCGCGACCCAGGAGAAGCGCCACGCCCACAATCGGTACAGCATCGATGGGTTCAAACTGACGATGGTGCCGAGGATCTACGATCCGGACGCGCACGGGTTCCGAGACGGGGAACGGGTGGAAGTGGAGTTGCGGGAACCTGACTGATGCCGAATCAGCCAACATCCGCGACATCGCCGCTGCGGATCGTCGCGAGTACAGCGAGGATGCCCGGAACGAGCGGAAGCAGATCCTCGATCTGATTGCTCACCGAATGGAGCACAATGACTGCGATTCCGAAGGCCCGGACGTTCTGCTGGTACCGGAGCCCCTGATCGACCGTCACGAGTACCTCGAATCCTGCGGCCGACATCGAACCGAGCAGAACTCCGTTCTTTTGGCTCGACCACCCTTCGTGAGTGACGGTGCTGACCGTGTGCCCCACGAGGTGGCGCCCGAGTCGCTTGGGAACGCATTCATCAAGCAACACGCGCATCGGGCACCAGCGATTGGGTGGCGAGGCGGAGTGTCGCGATGGCGCGTTCGCGGCTGACCGACGGGAAATCCTCCAAGAATTCCGCCAGAGGATGGCCGCCGCCCACATAGTCGATCAGCGCCTGCACCGGGACGCGGGTCCCAACAAATACCAGCGCACCTCCGAGGATATCCGGATCTCGGTGAACCAAAGCATCGACGGTCATGGCTCATTCCTCCTTCTCGGATTGTACGCTTCACCCGACCACTTTCCGCAACTCCCCCGCAATGCGGGCGAACACCTCGTCCCAGTCACCGAGCGTCCGCTGGCGGAAGAGCCGCATCGTCGGGTACCACGGCGTGTCGTCGCGGTCCTTGAGCCAGCGCCAGTCGCCGTTGAAGGCGATGGCCGTCCAGACCGGCCGGCCGAGCGCCCCGGCCAAGTGGATCACCGAAGTATCGACCGCGATGACCAAGTCGAGATTGCCGATCAGCGCCGCGGTATCGCCGAAGTCGCCGGCGATCTCGCTCCCGAGATTGAGGACGCGAATCTTGGAACCTGCGAGCTGTTCCTGCCCCGGCCCCTTCTGGAGGCTGCACAGCGTCACGCCGGGGATCGCCGCGAGCGGTGCGAACTGCGCGAGCTTCACCGAGCGGCCCCGGTCGCCGATGTGCTTCGGGTTCCCCTGCCACGCGATGCCGACTTTGAACCCCTTCACCGGCGCCAATCGCTCCTTCCACTTCCGCAGCAGATCGGACGGAGCGCTGACGTAGGGCACCGGCGCCGGGATCGTCTCGACGCGGATGCCCAAGCGGTAGGGCAGGCTCAGCAGCGGCGAGTGACAGTGGAATGTCACTTCGGCGCGCGGCTCGTCGATCACGCGCGCCACCCCCAGCACCGTCCGGAGCAATCCCGCGAGCGCAGGCGCCGCTTGGATCAGCACCGTCGCCCCGCGCTCGGCGAGCACCGTGGCGAAGCGCGCGAATTGGAGCGTGTCCCCGGCCCCCTGCTCGCAGTGGAGCAGGATTGTCTTACCGCCGAGCGGGCCGCCGTCCCAGAATGGCACGGGGAAGCTGCGGCGGTTCTCGGCGAGCTGCTCGGTCTCCCAGCGGCTCTCGTAGTCGGGCCAGCCCGCCTCGAAGTCGCCGAGGGCCAGCCGCGTGAGGGAGCGGTTGAAGCGCACCTCGGGGTTCGCCGGCTTCCACTCCAGGCTGCGGTCGTACCACGTCAGCCCTTCGGCGTGCTGCCCGACCGTCGCGAGCGTCAGCGCCAAGTTACCCGCCGCGTCGGCGTCTCGCGGATTGAGCCTGAGCGTCTCGCGCAGCGCCGGCTCGGCCTCGACGTAGCGCGCCTGATCGCGCAGGCAGTTCCCCAGGTTGCCCCATGCCATCGCATGCCGGGGGTCGAGCCGGATGGCCGCGCGACAGGCGATCTCGCACTCGGGCCAGCGCTTCAGCTTGCCGAGCGCCGCCGCGAGGTTCGAGTGCGCTTCGGCGTTGTCCGGTTCCAGCGCCACCGCTTCACGCAGCGCGGCGACGGACTCGTCGGGCTTCTTCGCCTGGGCGAGCAGGATGCCGAGGGCCGTCCAGACGGCGGCGCTGCGCGGGTACTTCGCCGCCGTCGCGCGCGCCAGTTGCTCCGCTTCGTCCGGCTTCTTCAGCTCGTTCCACGCATTGATGAGCGCCAGCTTCAGCGTCGGCGTCGCACCGTCGTCGTGCTTCAGCCCTTCGCGCAGGGCGGCTTCGGCGGCGGACCACTGCTTCAAATCCTGGTAGGCGAGCGCGAGGTTGTGCCAGGTGCGGGTCGAAGTCGGCGCCAGCCGGAGCGCGACGCGGAAGGTCACCGCGGCTTCGGCGAAGCGCCCCTGCTTCGCGAAGATCACCCCGAGCGCCTCGTGCCACGCGGCCGCGTCGGGCTTGCCGCAGATCGCCCGCAGCAGCAGAGGTTCGGCACTCGCGGCGGCGTCGGCGTTCAGATGCCGCATCGCTTCCGAGTAGAGCCGCTCGGCTTCGTCGGCCGGCACCGGTGCCGCCCGCGCGGCGCCGCGCAGCAGTTCCCCGGCGAGGTCGGGGCGACCGGCGCGGAACGCCTCTTCGGCGAGGCGGTGCTGGACATCGTGGAGCGGTGGCGGCATGGCTGAGATTGATCTCGCGAATCGAACTGGAACTTCGTCGGGCAGACCTCACCCCCCGGCCCCCTCTCCGAAGCG
>JAYVTJ010000648.1:0-8082 GCA_043774415.1 Fimbriiglobus sp.
AGACCTCGGTGACCCACCGGCCCGATTGGCCGTGCTGCTTCCACTTGAAGGGCGACTTCATCAGTGGGCCGGGAGTGCCGGTGGCCGTGGCTTTGAGTCCGACATCGACGACTTCGCCGTGGCGCTTCTCGAGCGCGGGCTTGTAATCGAAAGTGTCCATCTGGCTCATGCCGCCGTTCAGAAAGATCTGAACGACGCGCTTGGCCTTCGCCTTGTGATGCAGTCCGCCATCGAACTGGGGCTTGCCGCCCTCCCCGCGCGTCAGCAGGTGGGAGAGCGCAAGCCCGCCGAAGCCGCCGGCCAGGAAATCGCGCCGCGTCGGGGTCATCGCGAACCCTCCGTCAATCGATGAACAGGAACTCGCTGCTGTTGAGCAGCACCCGGGCGAGATTCGCCAGTCCATGCTTCTTGGCGTAGGCACCCCAGGCCTCGTCTTCCGCCGGGGTTGTCTTCCGACCGAGCAACTGCCGGGTGAGGAAGCGCACTCGCTCCGACCCATCCGTAGAGGACTTCTCCGCGAGCGCGGCGAGGTGTTCCGAGTTCCGCAGCATGAACTTGTTGTTCCAGAGCACCAGCGCCTGAGGCGCACTCAGCGATGCGGTGCGGACCGGCGCCGACTGCGACGCGTCGGGGCAATCGAGCGCTTCGAGCAAAGGGTCGGGCCGCGTGCGGAAGATGAACCGGTAGATGCTCCGCCGCCGGGCGTCGGGGGCGTCCACATCGTATTTGTCGTAATCGGCTTCGGGCGTCACATGCACGCCCGGCTTCGTCACGAAGTGTTTGACGGGCGGCCCGAACTGCGTTTCATCGAGTCGCTCGCTGGCGAACAGCACGGTGTCGCGCAGCGTCTCGGCGTCGAGTTTGCCGCGGTTCATCCGCCAGAACAGGCGGTTGTCCGCGTCCTTTGCGGCGGAGGCTTTGTCGTGCTGCACCGATTGCCGGTAGGTGCTGCTGGTGACGATGAGCTTGTGGAGTTTCTTCAGCGAGCCGCCGCCGTCGCGGAACTCGGCCGCGAGCCAGTCGAGCAGTTCGGGGTGCGAAGGAAGCCCGCCCATTTTCCCGAAGTCGTTCGGGGTATCGACGATGCCCTTGCCGAAGTGGTAGTGCCAGACGCGGTTGACGATGACGCGCCACGAGAGCGGGTTCGCGGGATCGACGAGCCACTCGGCGAGGGCCGCGCGACGCTGGCCTTCATCGTTCGCATCCTTCAGTGCGAAGCGGCCCTTCAACCCCGGCACCGCTTCCACGGACCCCGGTTCAGCCGGCGCGCCGGGCCGCGTCACTTCCCCGCGCTTCAGAATGTGAATCGGTCGCGGTGTCGTCGAAGGTCGGAAGCTGCCATCGACCGCGAAGCGGTTCGTCCCGCAGTAGACCTTCGCCGGCGCGGGGAGCGCCGCCGATTCCCGTTCGAGCCGCCGCTCCCAGACCCACCGCGCCAATTCCGCGCGCTGCGGATCGCTCCGCTTCGCATCGGGGATCGCGAGCATGTCAGAAATGTTCGCCGGAATCGGTCGGCCGACTTCGGCGAGTGGCGCCGAAGTCACGGCGAGCCTGAAGCGGCCGATGATGTGGCTACCGCCGTGGAGCTGGTCGAGTTCGACCTTGACGGTCGTACCGCCGTCGAACCCGGCCGGCTTTTCGAACTCGAAGACGGCCCAGTGCGGCTTCCCTTCTTCGGGGTGGATGCCCCACGCGGTCGCCGGATTGCCGTCGATGGCGCGGGCCACGCCCCAGTCGATCTGGTTGAAGTCGGCGCTCGCGGCTTTCAGTTTCACTGGGATCGCTTGCTCGGGCTTGCCCTTCGGATGCACCGTGACCCGCACCTCCGAGAGGTGCAGGTTCGCATTCGGCGCCCGTCCCGGTCCTTTCAACGGCAGCGAATCGTCGCAGAGCACTTCGAGACGCAAGCCCGTCAATCCGCCCCGGACGGACGTTGCGGTCACCGTGTAAACTTCGCGCTCGGGGTTGGTTCCCGATGCGAGGATCGATCCGTCCTTCTGTAGTGTCAGCGTCGAGCCATACTTCGTCAAATACTGAGTCGCTGCGGGGACAGTCCACCGTCCGACGGCATCTTTGTTCGCCGCCTCGAATGCGGCGACCTCGGCCTTCCATTCGGCGGTCAGCAGGCTCGGATCGAGCTTCCCCTGCAACGCGCGGATGCGCGCCGTTTCCGCTGCGAGCGCCGTCCGCTTCTTGGCGGTCGTGGGATCGGCATCGTAGGCGCGCTCGGCTTTGTCCACCCCGGCGAACACTGCTTGGAGGGAATAATAATCGGCCTGCGAGATGGGGTCGAACTTGTGATCGTGGCAGCGGGCGCAGTGGACGGTCAGCCCCGAGAAAGTCGTCATCGCGGTCGTCACGATGTCGTCGCGGTCGAGGTTCTGCGCGATCTTGCGGTCGATGGAATTCTCGTTGATGTCGCGCAGCCCGCTCTCGTCCCACGGCCCGGCCGCGAGGAACCCGGTCGCCTCCACGGCCCGCGGATCGTCCGGAAAGAGCACGTCTCCGGCGATCTGCTCGCGGACGAATCTGGCATAGGGTTTATCGGCGTTGAACGAGCGGATCAAATAGTCGCGGTAGGGCCAAGCGTTCGGCCGGAAACGATCCTGATCCTGACCGTGCGAATCGGCGTAGTGCGCGACATCGAGCCAGTGCCGGGCCCAGCGCTCGCCGAAGCGCGGCGAGGCGAGCAGCCGATCGACGAGCTTGTCGTAAGCATCGGGCGCTAGATCGTTCGCGAACGCATCGAGTTCCTTCGGCGACAGCGGCAGCCCGGTGAGGTCGATGGAGACCCGGCGGGCGAGGACGCGGCGATCCGCTTCGGGAGACGGTGCCAAACCATTTGCCAGCAGTTTCTCCAGCACGAAGGCATCGACCGGCGTCCGCACCCACGCTCGGCGTTCGGCGGGTGGGATGGGTATCGCGGGCTTTACGATCGGACGGAAGGCCCAACCGTCGGTCGGCTTCGGAGGAGATTTCTCTTCTGGCATAGCAGCGCCTACGAGCGCGAACAATGCCGACAATGCGGCGCCAGCAGCGAAAAAACTCGAGCGGAATGCAACGACCTTCGCGCGCATGGCGGACTCCGCGATCCCGTTTGCGAGCGACGACCGCTCAAGCACTGCCCGCTCCGAGCGAGCGGAGTTTCACGAGCAGAGCGGGAACATCCCGCTCGATGATGCTCCAGTATCGTCGTCGATCCCGAGATAGCCGTGAATCGAGCGATTCCGCGTCGCGATGATCATCCGCCACGGTATCAGCGGCTGAGCGGTGTGCACGCTATCAGGAATTCGCGTGGCGGCTTCACCGATGAGTTCGAGATTCCGCAGCGTGGCGTCGTAGATCAACCGATCGGCGACGAAACCCACCCGATCGAAACCATCCGTGTAATTCAGCACCCTTTCGGCGAAGCGGATCATGTCTTCGACGTAGAACCTCCACTCGCGTGTCGCCGCTTCAGACATGGACTGCCTCTCGTTCGATGGACGGCCGGAGTTCGGGGCGCAGCGCCTTCTCCGTGACGAGATCGACGGGGCGACCGAAGAGGTCTTCCAGATAGAATTGCACTCCGAAATACCGCTCGGAGGTCGCGGGCCCGTCGAACGCGACGAGCACATCGATGTCGCTCTCCCGCGTGGCCGCACCGCGCCGCATCGATCCGAACAGCGCCAACCCCGTGACGCCGAATCGCTCGGCCAGAACCGGCTTGCTCCCGCGGAGGATCTCGAGTGCCGTACTGTCGTCCATCGGATACCCCGGAAACTGCCCCCGCCAGGATTCGAACCTGGGACCCCCGGTTTAGGAAACCGTGAGGAGGCCTCTACTCGATTTTACCACCTCTTGCTGCCCACCGCTGCCCACAACTGCCAGACGCTGCCAAAACCCCAAGATTGATGGCGATTTCTTCGGCTCATCATTCTGCGGATATAGCCAATTCGCTGCCGGACGCTGCCCACCGCTGCCCACCGCCGCCAAAGGTTCGTGCAACCCGGCGTGCAACCAAAGCAACCCGAGTTTCATCCGCCGGAGAGGGTCCGGACGACGCACGCCAGGGCGATGATAGTCCCCTCCAATTCCTCCCGGCTCATACCCGCCAGAGTAGTTCCCGCGCCGGTCGCCCCTCCCCCGCCCTTCCCCGCCGGCAGCGCGAGCCGCTCGACGGCGCCGCTGAGACTCCCCGCGCTCGCGTGCGTGTAGATCCCCAGCGTGATGCCGGGATCCGCGTGCCGAGCGAGCACCTGCAATTCCTTCGGCCCGACCCCCGCCTCGGCGAGCGCACTGATATAGCTGTGCCGGAGTGCGTGGAAGTCCAAGAACCGCTCGCCGTCTCCGGCATCGACCGCGTAATCGATCCCGGCGGCCCGCAGATCCTTCTTCAGCATCTGCGCTGGTCGTTCACTCCACGTCCCCGGCCAGACCGGGCCTTTGGCGGGGCGAGTCGGGAGGTATGCGCGGAAGTGCTCGGCGACGCCGAGGGGGATCGGCTGACGCGCGCCGCGAGTCTTTGTGTTCGTCTTGGCCCGGAGCTGCACGATCGGCGCGTCGAGATCGTCGAGCAGGAAGGAAGTGCGCTCAAGCCTCGCGATCTCGTTCGCGCGGAAGCCGGAGGTGAGGGCGAGTAGATACAGGGAATAGCGATCCTCGCCGGCGAGCCCGCGGTACGGCCGGAGGGATGCGCGGGTCACTGCCAAGAGCGAGGGCAATTCGCCCGCGCCGATCCTCCGGCGGGAGTGCACCCGGTTCTCGCGCGGATTGCCGGCGGGAACGTCGTCGAAGAGATCGACGCGCACCGGGCACTTGCGGCGAGCGGACAGCCACCAGGCGAATCGCTTTGCAGCCGCGCGGTAGAACTCTGCCGACTGCACGCTGAATCCCCCGGCGTCTCGAGGGAGAGCCGTGCGATCGGTCAGGTACTTCGCGAGCTTCGCGGGGGCGCTCGCGTTCAGTGAGCCGACGACGGTGAACTTGCACCCGCCGATGACGTCTCGGATCCGCTGCACGGTGAGCGAGACTTGCTCGGCTGATGGCGTTCGGCGTTTCGAGCCCCGCGCTTTCGACGCGAGGCCGAGTGACAGGTCACGTTCGAACTCGCTGAGCAATGTTCCGAGCGGCAGTTTCCCCGCATCGGCGTCGGGCATCCCGTATTCGCCGCGCTCGGCTGAGCGTACGAGGCTGTCGAGCATCCGCTGGGCGACCGACTTGTCCGTCGCGAGCGGCACCCGCTTCGTCGGCGACTGGCCGGGGATGCCCTGCCCGTACCACTTGCGGGAATTGAGCGACTTCGCCACGGCGCCGGGCGTCTTCGCCGGGACGCGCTTCCCCGTCTTCGGATCCGTGTGCCGGACGATCTTCACGCGGACGAGGTGTGCCATCCGAAGCCCCAAAGTGCGCGTTGTTAGACATGGGTGATCGGGCTGACTGCGGGTTTCACGACCGCTGTCGGGTCGTGCCGCCGATCGATCCGGGACATTCCGCGAAATTTGTCGCAACCGACAACGCATTCCGGATTGCAAAGTTTACAACTCACCGGCGGTCCGAATTCCGCACCGCACAACCCCGATGAGATCCGCCGTGCTGCTCACTACCCGCTCCGCTCGCATCGCCGTCAAGCCGTTCGTCCGCAAACCCCTCGTGCTCCTCGGTGGCGAGGACTCGCCGGCCCGGATCATCACGGCCTGCGTCCGGGCGATGCTCCGGACGGGCGCTTCCAGCCGCGCCGTCACAGACTTCATGGACGATGCCGACCGGACCGAAACGTACTTCGAACTCCTGGAGGTCTGCAACCGCCGCTGCGTTCTGCGCGACTCCTGATCCCCGACGTCGTTCCACGGCCCGAGGCTGCACCCGCCTCGGGCTTCCCATCGGCAGGATCCCGACTCCCCCACCCAAGCCGAGCCGTGTCGTGATCCGAATTGTCGAACTCCCACCGCGCCCCGTCGTTAACCTGTGCGGCGAAACCTCACCCAGCGCGGTTCTCGCCGCCGTCGTGAATGTCCTTCTCGACGAAGAATGGACCCCGCGGCAAGTCGAAATGCTGATCGACGAACTTCTTCAGATCGAGACGTACGGACGACTCATGAGCGCCTGCCGTCGGCACTGCGACGTCCGGGACTAGCACTTGCGGATCACGCCGACGAGCACGCCGATGATGCGGTCCCCCGGCTCGATGTCTTCGAGCTTTCGGCCGATCTTCAGTCGCTTGGCCGTGCCGAGCACCTTCATCGTCAGGCCCTCGTCGCGCTTCCAGACAACGACCTTTTGCCCGACATCGGCCTCGTCGTCCGCCGGGCGGATGATGGCGTAGTCGCCGTTGCCGATGAGGTACTCCACCATCGACGTGCCCTTCACCTTCACGACGACGCTGCCCTCCGGATAGAGCTCCGGCACATCGAGCCATTCGTCGGGTTCCGTCTTCGGGTCGATGGCGCTGCCGGCCGCGGCGGAGCCGATCACGGGGAGGCGGTAAGGCTTGCGGGCGAGCCGAGTGAACTTGGGGGTGGCTGGCGGGGGAGTGATGCCAAGAATTTCTTCAATTGGCACTTTCAGGAACTCTGCAAATCTCTGGTAGGTGGCAAGCTCAGGCTTGCGTTTGCCACTCAAAACTGTGCTGAGATAGGGATCTAAATATCCCATCGCGGACGCGGCTTTCTTGCGTCCTCCGTGGCCGGGGAACTTCTGGTCGATTAGAGCCGAGAGCCGTTCAGCAATTTTCTTGTGATCGTCCATTCACACATCTTATCAGAATTTCAGCCCAATTCACTTTAAAGGAAATATTTCCCTCAGGGTTCAAGTTAACCGGCTTGACAAATTTGCCCTAAGAGTTAATATCACTCCATGCCCCACACGCGGTGCGGGCAGATCAACCGGGGCAACACGATGGAATCGCTCCAGTCTTTCGCCGACGGCCTTCTGCTCTCGATGGCAGCAGCAATCCTGATCGCGTCTGTCGGCTGTGTGATGTACGCCGAAGTGAAGATGACGTGGTTCGTACTCGACCGGCTCGCGAAAGCTTACCCGCGATCATTCGACTGGATCATCAGCCAACTGCCCAGCCCCGAGTAACCGTCCCGACTTCATCCCCCGGCTCAAGACGCGGCTCACCTGCCGCCGGGGAATCCACGCCTTTGAGGATCTTCCATGCTTCTCGACGACATTCAGCCCGGCCGAGTGATCCGTTTCCCGAGCACCGGAAAAAGCTTCGAAGTCGCGAGCGTGAATGACGGATGGATCATGCTCAAAGAGATCGGCGGGCGGGACGGCGGTGAGATCGTGGCGCGCTCCGGAGAGAATCCGGAAAGTTTTTCGGCACCCGGTTAACTGCCCACCGCTGCCCACCGCTGCCCACCGCTGCCAGCTTGAGCATGAGAGTTTTTCGCGATGTTGGTGCGGCGAGTGTCGGCCAAAAGTGATGGTAGAAAAGAGACGCCGTGAGACCCCTGGCAGGAACTTCTCACGGCGTCGGCGAAGACGAAATCACCTTACCGCGATTCGTTCCGCCTTCAACGTAATTCCTGCCAAACGCTCAACTCGAAAGGGGGGATCGAATGGCGAAGAGTACGTCCGAATCCGCCCCCGACCCCGACCTGAAGACGATCTACGCGGACATGGCGCGACTGGCGCTCGACACGCTGGTCGATTGCATGTCCCGCGAGCAGCCCTCTTTGCTCGTCACGCAAGAATATGTGCCCGCTCTGCTCGCAATGAGCGAGCGACGATTCTACCGCCTCAAAAGCGAAGGGCTTTTACCCACACCCGTCGAACTTGGCGAAGGCGAGACGCTGTACCGCCGCGCCGACTTGATCGAGTGGGTCAAGAAGCTCCGCACTCAGAAACCTTGAACCCTTGAACCCTCAAATGGAGTGACGACGTGATCGCCAAGAAGATCGAGCACCTCTGGGATGGCCTTTTCAAAGGCGACTACGTCCAAGCTTGGAAAGAGACGCGGGACATCATCGTGCACGTTTGGCTCGATGCCGTCAGCCACACCGGAGCCTGTCCGACAGAGGAAGGCCTGCCCGATGGCAACTGGGCGATGCCGGATGTCCTCGGTCTCGAAGGGTGCATCGAACAGGCCATTTCGCA
>JAYVTJ010000649.1:0-6352 GCA_043774415.1 Fimbriiglobus sp.
AGAGGGGGCTGGGGGGTGAGGTCTGGCCTGCCGAAGGTGAGTGTCGTTTTGTGGATATCACAAAGCGAATCCGAAACATACATTTTACCGGAAGTGAGGGGCGTGCTTCCGGTTCGAATTAGAACGCCGTTTCAATTTCGCGTAGCTTCGGGAATAATTCTGTCGGGTTTCCGCGACGATTTTCCTTCTGCCGATGCGGCCCGCGTTCAAATAACAGTCTCGAATCCGAAGGCCGCCGACCACCCCGGTGGCAATTGGGATCTCGGCAACGGTGGCTCCATTCTGATCCGGGGACTGGAAATTTCGATACACGCGAAACCGCCGTTTCGCATATCTGTCGATCGCAGTGAAACCTTTCGCGCAATGGATTCGATCGACCTGGACCAAACTTCGAGCGGCGGGGAGAACTGGCAATCCGAAACGCATTTAGACCGTCATCGGCAGGTTCCGATGCCCGTACGGGGCTATCGATTGAATGAAGACGACGGTCATCGCGCAACACCGATCATCCTGGGGGGCGATGTCGGAATGACGATGAGTCAATTCTGGGAAAACTTCCCGACATGGATGAACACAACAGATAACGACTTGAGTTTGAGTAAGATTTCATTGGGCTTATTGTCAGGCGACTTCGGTGAAACGGAACTCCAGGGCGGCGAACAGAAGACCCACACCTTCACCGTCGCCTTCGGCGAGTCGGGGATCACCGATCAGCCGCTCGTCTGGGCGCGGTCGCCGCTGCAAGTCTCCTGCTCACCCGAATGGTACGCCCGCTGCGAGGCGCTGCCGCACCTCACGCCGAAGGCGACCGACCCGCACGCCCTCTATCTGAAACTGGTCGATCAGGCCATCGAAGGGCCGGACACCTTCCTGCACAAGCGCGAGGTGATCGACGAGTACGGCTGGCGCAACTTCGGCGACATCTACGGCGATCACGAAGCCGTGCGGCACCCCGGCCCGGCGCCGCTGGTGTCGCACTACAACAACCAGTACGACTGCATCGGCGGCTTCGCGGCCCAGTTCTTCCGCAGCGGCGATCCGCGCTGGTTCACCCAGATGATCGAGTGCGCCGATCACACTGTCGACATCGATATCTACCACACGACCGCCGATCGCGCCGCGTACAACGGCGGCCTCTTCTGGCACACCTATCACTACGCCCACGCCGATACGTCCACGCATCGGAGCTACCCGAAGCGCATCCGCAGCGGCCCGCAGGACACCCGCGTCGAGAAGCTCGATTCGCTAGATGGCGCCACCGCGGAGAAGCTGCTGAAGGCGTACAGCGTCGGTGGCGGGCCGGCGCCATCGCACGTCTACACCACGGGCATGATGATCGCCTACTTCCTCACCGGCGACCCGCGCTACCGCGCGACGGTCGTCGGCCTCGCCGAGTACATCCTGAATTGCGAAGACCCTTCGAAGACCGTCTTCCGCTGGCTTTCGCGGGAGTACACCGGCCTCGCCTCCGATAGCCAAGCGGGCTACCACGGACCGGGCCGCGCTTCGGCGAACTCGGTGAACGCGCTGCTCGACGGCTTCCGCCTCACGGGGGATCGCAAGTATCTGGACTTCGCCGGACTCATCATCCGCCGGGTCGTCAGCCCGACTCAGAATCTCGATGCGCTCGATCTGCTCAACGCGGAGCTGCGCTGGTTTTACACGATGTTCCTCCAGGCCCTCGGGCGCTACCTTGACACCAAGATCGAGCGCGGCGAACTCGACCGCATGTACACCTACGGTCGGGCGACGCTGCTGCACTACGGGCGCTGGATGGCGGCGAATGAGCGGCCCATTCTCGATGCGCCCGAGAAGCTGCAGTACCCGACGGAGACGTGGGCGGCGCAGGATCTGCGCAAAGTCGAAGTCTTTCAGTACGCCGCGAAGCATGCGAGTGGCGCCGATCGCGCACGCTTCCTCGAACGGGCCGCGTGGTTCTTCGAAACGAGCGTGGCGAAGCTCGACACCTTCCCGACGAAGTCGCTCTGCCGGCCGGTCGTGCTGCTGATGAACTTCGGCTGGAGCCGGAACTGGTGGCGCACGGCGAACCCGGCACCGTCGCCCGAACCGGCGGAGCCGCTCGGCGACCTCCGCCCGTGGACGATGTTCGTCCCGCAGAAAGCGAAGGCGCTGAAGCGGGCGAAGGCACTGGCGCTCGCGGGGATGGTGGGATTCGCGGTAGTGATCGGGCTTGTAATCGCGCTGCTGTTGACATGAGCTGGGTTATACCGGCGGGGTCATCAGCGGCGAAGCCGTCGGTTTGCTCCCGACCGCGAGGTGGTTCACGGCTTCCGCACGCGTCGCGAATCGGGGGAGTGCGGGGAGGGCGGCGCCGTCGAGCGCGCTCTCGGGCGGCAGCAGGAATACCGCGCTATCGGCCACCGGCAGAAGCTTGGCGAAGGTGTCGGCGCCGCCGGGGCTGAGCTCCGTCGCGGCCGAGAGGTCGATCAGAGCCCGCTTCGGATCGGGGATACTGCTCCAGAGCTTTTCGAACTGCTCCCCGGCGAAGAGATCGAACTGGCCCGTCACGCGGATCGCCCAGAAAGTCCGCTCCCACTCGATCCGGATCGATTCTCCCTTGTAGGTCTCCAGTTCGACCGCGGCGACCGGCGCGGAAGCGAACGGTACCGCTTCGAACCCGATCTTCGAACGGCACTCGGCGCAGAACCAGAGAAGCTGCTGCGTGTCGGAGACCGGGCGGATCGTCGAACCGCACGCGTGAACCGGGCAGCGCTGCGGGGCGGGTTCGGCGAAGCCGAATTGCCCGATCGCATCCTCTTCGGTCCCGGCCATCGAAAAGAGCTTGTCCAACTTCGTGATCTTGAAGCAGTCCTGGATATCCGGGAGCAGATTGCAGAAAATGAGCTTACCTTTCACCGCTTGCAGTTTCCGATGCAGCGTGATGATCTTGCCGAGCGCGGCGCTCGAGAGGAACTCGACATTCCCGAAATTCAGCACGACCTTCTTGCGGCCGAGTTCGTCGACGAGGCGGAACAGATCGTCGCCGATCATCTGGATGTTCTGCTCATCCAAAATCTTCTTGTCGATGAAGTTGACGACCGCGACGTCGCCGATGTCTTCGACTTCGAGCCGGCGGCGGCGGGGCGTGGTCATCGGCGTACCTCGGTGGCTCGGTTCGGGAAGGCGACGACGACCACAGTTGCATCGTCGGTGTAGTCCTGGTCGCGCAGGCCGGCACGCCAGTCGTCGAGGATCGCCTGGCCGATCTCGCGCGCCGTGCGGCCGGGGATCATGTAGCGCGTGAAGCGATCGGGCTCGTCGCCGCCCTCCCGCTTCGATTCGGTGAAGCCGTCCGTCATCATCACGAACACGTCGCCCGGTTCGACTTCGACCTGCCGGTCATCCCACAGCGGCTTGCCCTCGCTCGCGGGGATCGGCCCGATGAGCGAACCGTACACCGGCAGGAGATCGGTCCGCCCGCGCCGCGCCCGGTAGAGCGCGGGAAAGGGCACCCCGGCGTTCGCGATGCGCACCCGGCCGGTTGCGGGGGCGACCTCGACGATCTGCGCCGCGACCGGATCGAACGCCGCCCGCTCCACGGCCGCGTTCACCGCCGCGACGATCTCGGCGACGCGGCGGTAGCCCCGCCCCGCCCGCCGGCGGACGAGGTTCCCCAAGAAGCGGGCCACGAACGCCGGCTTCAGCCCGGTGCCCGGCGCATCGCCGAGGACGAGTAGCAGCTTATCCCCGACGGGGATCGCTTCGAAGAAGTCGGCGCCGACTTCGATCTTCGGCAGCATGCCGACGTAGATGTCGGCACCGGGGAAGCGCTCGATGGCCGGTTCGACGAGCTTCGACCGGAAGGCCCCCGCGACGGGCCGCAGGAGCTGCGCATCCCAGCGCGCTTCGCCGATCACATCGCCGCCGACGGCGGCCCGGAGCGATTCGACCAGTCCGACACAGCGCTCGAGCGCGGCCGGATCGTCTTCGGCGAGCAGCACCTTCGCGACGAGTTCGATGTCTTCGAGCACGCCGTAGCCGAAGCGGCGCACCTTCGCTTCGAGGAACGTCCGGTCGATCGCCGTCAGCAGCCCGTCGCGGTCGCCGGCTTCGGAGAGGTGGTGCGCGAGCGCCTCCCAGCGGTAATCGAGTTCCCGGCTCGCCGGCTTGCCGAGCCACTCCGCGATCATCCGGTGGTAGTCGGGGAGTTCGCCGGCGGAGAGCGCTTCGCGGAAGACGAAGTCGCGGAAGCGGGCGTGGTAGAAGGCGTAGCCGTCGTCGGTGACGTAGAGGAACTGGCGGATCGGGGCGATGCCGCGCTCGCGGATCTCGCGGACGCGCCGACCGGTGATGAGGCCGAGTTCGCGGTCGCTGAGCGGTTCCCGCGCCACGGCGAGCAGGCCGAGCACATCGCGGCCGAGGGAGTCGCCGCCGCGGAAGACCTGGTCCGTGGAGTGGCGGAAAAACCCTTCCACCGACGGGGGCAACTCGCCGAGCGGGAAGTTCGGGTTGCGCGCCAGCTCGTCGGCGACCGCGTGGAGGTAGAGCGGGTTCCCCTGGCAGGCGACGGCGATGCGCTCGATCTCGGGTTCGCCGATGCCGGGCCGGCGGACGCGCAGGATTTCGCCGATCTCCGCGAGTTCGAGCGGCGGGAGTTCGAGCGTGCGGACCGGGATGCTTCCGAGTGCGTCGCGGAGGCGGTCGAGCCGGTCGCCGGGGCGCGAGGTCACGAGGAAGAAGACGCCGTCCGGGAGCGAATCGGTCGGCAGGAATGGCGGCGGGTCGCCGACGTCGGGGGTGAGTTCGTCGAGCCCATCGATGACGATCACGAGCCGGTCGCCCCGCGCGGCGACGGCGGCGAGGAGGTCTTCGAAGAGTTTGATCCGCTCCTGCGGGCCGTCCGGGATCGCCTCGGCGCCGGGAAACTTCGCGAGCAGTTGCGCCAGCAGCGAGCCGACGATGAGGTGCGGGGCCGAGCGGCCGCCGGTCGCGGTGATGAGGTGGTGCGGCGCCGAGAGATTCTGGATCATCCGGCAAGCCACCGCGCTCTTCCCCTGGCCGGGACCGGCGTGCAGCAGCAGGTAGCCGCGCGGACTCGCGGCGAGGAACTCGTCGATCTCCGCGAGTGTTGTGCGACGGCCGACGAACCCGGCGACGCGCTCGCGGATCATGGCCTGCTGCGCCGCGAAGTAGAGCCCGGAGGTCTCCGCCTTCGCGATGACCACGGGGGCCGGGGCGGGCGCCGGCTTCGGCGGCGCCACCTCTTCGAGGACGCCGAGCAGCTTGCGGAACTGCTCGACCATCTGCTCGTAGCCGGAGCCGGGGGTGATTTCGAGCGGCTTCTGCCCGACGCGGACCGCGCGGTAGTGGAGCCGCCCGAGTATCTGCTTCTCGAGATCGCATCGCTCGAACATGAAGATGTCTTCGGAGCCGTCGCGGTTGGCGAAGAGCGAGAGCGGCCCGAGCAGGAGCTGCCGGGTCGGATCGTCCGGCGCCGTCAGGAATGCGGTCGTCTCGTATTCCAGGTGTTCGAGCACGCGCGGCGTGAGCGGGATCGTCAGATCGGTCCGCAGCGTCGGCGGGTCGGTCGGCCCCATCAGCACGAGCGCTTCGGTCACGAGGCCCGGCCGCGGCCCGGCCACCGGAACGTACAGCGTGTACTTGCCGAGGAATCCCATCGCGAGAATCAGCGCATCGAGCAGCGGCCTCTGCTGGCTGTACTTCTCGGCGAAGGTCTCCGTCGGCCACGTCCGATTCGGATGCGCATACTCGTTGCGCGCCGCCAGCAACGTGCTGTGGAAGAGTTCCCCCTCGGGCGTCCGGCTGCCGCGCTTGCCCGGTTTGAAGTAGAACGCGGCGAAGTCGGGCACGAACGCCGGGAAGATCCCCTCGGCCTGCATGCCCGTGATCGTCGCGGTGAGATCGACCCAGTGGCCGAGGGAAAATTTCCGGCCGAGCCGGTCGAGGAGCTGCTTGTTGAGCGTCGGGTTCGGGCAGCCGTGCGCGAGGTAATCGCTGAGCTGGATGGCCGCGGAGTACCGGACGAGCGCCTCGTAGCAGTGGAGCAGCCGGTGGTAGCGCTCGGGCGGAGAGCGGGCGGCGTCGATGAGGTGGAGCGGGAGCGCGACCGGGAACGGGAGTCGGTTCATGGACACCTCACGGGTACTCTAGCGGCGCGGGCGCGGCGGGCAACCGCTCAGCGCCGGCGGACGACCGACCAGACGCCCACGAAGACCGCGCCGATGAGCGCGCTCGCGCCGAGCACGCGGACGATCGCTTCGCCCAGGCCGAACCCTTCGGTGCTCGTGTACCCGACGATGTTGATGTTCCAGAAGCCGATGGCCAGCGACGGCGCCCCGATGAGCACGGTGAGCAGCAGCGTCAGCAGGCT
>JAYVTJ010000650.1:0-2242 GCA_043774415.1 Fimbriiglobus sp.
GGGAGCGAACCCAACCGCTCGGAGGTCAGGTCGTCCAAATTCTCGATCAGCGCTTCGACGATGACTTTTTCCCATCTCCGAACTCCCTCTCACTTCCCGCCGGTGGCCTTCGGCGCCAGCAGCGCGGTCATCTGCTTGCCTTCCATCGCGGGGGGCTTCTCCAGCTTGCAGACTTCGAGGAGCTTCTCGAGCATCTGGTCCATGATGCGGCGGCCCTCTTCAATGTGCTGCATCTCGCGGCCGCGGAACTGCACCTTAATGATGACCTTGTCGCCGTGCTCCAAGAACTTGCGGGCTTGGTTCACGCGCGTGTCAACGTCGTGCTCGCCGGTCTTGGGGCGGACGCGGAGTTCCTTCAGCTTCTGCTGGTGCGGCTTGTGGGCCGTCTTCTTGGACTGGGCGTACTTGTGCTTGCCGAAGTCCATGATCTTGCAGACGGGCGGGCGCTCGGTCGGGGCGACCTCGACGAGGTCCATGCCGAGTTCGCGGGCCATCTCCTGGGCCTGGAGCGTCGGAAGGATACCGTGCTGCTCCCCTTCCGCGCCGATGAGGCGGATGGGTGTGATGCGGATTTGCTCATTCATACGGGGGCCGGTGGGCGGCCGCGGGGGGGCGGCGCTGCGGTCGAACGGAGGGATACGCGGACTCCTGGGTGGGGGATTCGGGCCGAAGGCCGGACACTTCGCCAATTCTATATAGGTAATCGGTGAACCGAGCGCAGTCAACGGTATGTCGGGAAAATTTCGGAGGTTGCCCTTGCCGGCTGCGGCTTCGGGTCGAACAATGCCCGCGCCCACCCACTTCCGCATCCCGGAGTTTCCCGATGATCCGTTCCCTGTTAGCGTGCGCCGCTGTCGCCCTCGCGGCCAGCATCGCCGGCGCCGACGATTCGACGCTGAAAGTCAAAGTCGGCGACAAATTCCCCAGCGTCGATCTCGGCGCGGCGCAGATCGAAAAGGCCCTGCCCGATGCGAAGGACGCCAAGACCGTCAGCATCGCCGACCTGAAAGGCAAGACCGTCGTCGTCTTCTTCTACCCGAAGGCGAGCACGCCGGGCTGCACCGTCGAATCGTGCGGCTTCCGCGACATCGCCGACAAGTTCCCCAAGGGCACCGTCGTCATCGGCGCCAGCGCCGACTCCGAAGCGGCGCAGAACAAGTTCATCAAGGAGCACAAGCTGCCGTTCGCGCTGCTCTGCGATACCGATTCGAAGCTCATCAAGGAACTCGGCATCGAATCGACCAAGGGGACGGTGTCTCAGCGCGTCACGTTCCTCGTGGACAAGGACGGCAAGATCGCCAAGGTCTACACGAAGGTGACGCCGAAGGATCACCCGGCCGAAGTGCTCAAGGATGTGGAAGAGCTGCAGAAGAAGTGACGCTATTCGAACGCACCGACCGACTCGCCGCCCGCCCGGGTGGCGAGCGCGGGCAGCACGCTCGCCGCAGCGTAGCTCAGGAAATGGACGGAGCCGTCGGCGAACGCGAAGTTGGCCCCGCCGTCGTGCAGGCTCCAGTAGTGGAACGCATCGCAGTGCTCCGTCACCTTCCCGGGGCCGAAGGCGTACGGCCCCACTCCGCAGCCGTGGTAGTTGCTCCGACCGCCCGTCTCGACGACGCCCATGTGGTGTTCGAGCTTGCCGCCGCCCCCCTGCCCGACCCCCGCATACCACCACGAATAAATCAGATCGGCGCTCGGCGGACGTTCGCCGAGCAGGAGTGTTTGCGAGGTGCCGTCGGTGATGTGGAGCAGTTCCGTCCGCGAGCCGGTGGAGAAGACACCGTTGCGCTCGCGCGAAGTCGTGCCCGAGTTGCCGAGGTACGAACTCATGGCAATGGGACCGAGAGTCGGATTCGTGGGCAAACGCCAGGCCGTGGCGGTGCGGTCGTCCGAGGGGCAGGCGAACGCCGGCACGACGCGACCGAGGGCCGGATGGGGCACCGGGCGGAAGGGACTGTTCTGCTTGGCGAAGCTCGCTTCGGATTCGTCCGCGATCGCTTGCTGTTCGAGGTACGGCAGGATTTTCGCCCGCCAGCTCAGGAAGGGGCGCGGGCCGGCCGGGGGGTTCATCGAACTCGGCAGGTGCCCTTCTGTATCGTGGTACATGTGCAGGGCGAGAGCCTGCTGCTTGAGGCGATTGGCGCACTGGATCCGCGCGGCCGCGCCGCGGACGCGCTTGACTGCGCTCAGCATCAGCCCCATCAGGATCGCGACGATGGCGAGTGAGACGAGCAGGTCGATG
>JAYVTJ010000651.1:0-2205 GCA_043774415.1 Fimbriiglobus sp.
GTTCTACCTGCTCGACAAAACCGCCTCGCGGCCCGAGGGGCAGCCCGACGAACGCAACCTCGTGCTGATCCCGCAGGGCAAAGAGGCGTTCGTCCGCAAGGTCCTCGGCGTCGAAGCGCGTCGCCCGAAGGTCGCCCTCGGCGTGATCCATCCGGTGCTCACCTCGCGGTACAAGCGGGACGAATACTCGATGCCGGGCGTCCGCAAGTCGCTCGAACTCGCCGGCTATGACGTCGTCGATCTCGTGCTGAAAAAGGGCTGGGATGGCGAATCGCCCCTCGGCCCCGCCGCGAGCAGCATCCGCGAAAGCGAGCTCGAAAAGGTCGAGGCCCGGCTGCAGCTCGCGCTCGACGACACCGCCGAGGCCGAGGCGCAGTTGCAATTGCTGAAGGCGATGCGTGAGAAGACGCAGAAGGGGACGCTCGCCGAACTCGACCGGACGTTCCGCCGGATCGTCGGCCGGCCGATCGACGAAGAGGCGGACCGGAAGCGCCTGCTCGATCGCATCGTCGATCCGAACATCGCCCTGCGGGAATCGGACTTGGCCGACGCGAAAAAGCGTCAGGCCAAGTACGAACCGCAGTACTTGGAGTTCGCCCGCGACGACGCCCTGATGGCCGCGCGGCGCGATCCGAACATCAAAGGCCGGCTCCGCGACATGCTCGCCGACTGCGATCTCTTGATCCTCAGCCGGCTCACCGTGATGAGCTTGGCCGAACGCCGCTCGGTGCCGCCGGGCCTGCACAACCTGAGCAAAGATCAAGCGGAGGTGATCCGCGAATACCTGACGTCGGGCAAGCCGGCAATCTGCTGCCTCGGCGCCGGCGAACTCGGGCCGGCGCAGCAGCGGCCCGACGAACCGGCCGGCCCGGACGATGTCGAAAAGCTCGTCCGCCGGCTCGGTGTGGCGCTCGGGTCGCAGATCATCGTGACCGATCTCGAATATGAAGGGATGGCCGAACAGCGGACCGATCAGTTCGCCACATCGGAAGACCCGCCCGCGCTGCGGGTGCTGCCCCCGAAGGATCTCGCACCCAACCCCGTGGCCCGCGCCTTCGAGCTGTCCAACCGGGCGCTCGCCGACCAGTTGAAGGTCGTCCGCAGCGGCTTCCGGCCGGTCTACTTCGATCCCGCGTCCCCGGCGAAGACCGCGGCCGAGATCCTGCACACGACCCCCGAGAGCTGGAACAAGAACTGGCCCGAGGGGGCGCCGTTCGGCAGCCCGCGCTACCTTCCGAAGTTCGAGGCGACCAAGCCGACCGACGAGCGCAAAGGGACCCGCAACGAGGAGCGCAAAGCTTCGTTCCCCATCGGCGTCGCCGTGGAAGTGCCGATCCCCGCCGAATGGCTCGACGACAAGAAAGCGGTCGCCGCGTACGCCGCAAGTATCGTCGGCGCCGCCGCGACGTCGCCCCCCGGCTTGGCGTTTGCAACGACGAATCCGGATCGCTTTCAGGCCGCGATGGACAAGGAAGCGAAAACCACGCGCCTCGTCGTCTTCGGCCACGGCGGCTTGTTCGTCGGCAAGGAACTCGACCCCGGCCGCGAAACGCTTCTCCTCCAGTCGGTCCACTGGAGCCTGCACCGCGAAGACGAGATGCCGCGCGGCGCCGATGTCGCCGGGACGTGGCAGTATCCGCGCATCAAACTCGCGCCGGTCGAATACGCCGGCTGGCGCTGGGGTTCGTTCCTCGGATTGCCCTTGCTCGCGGCCTACCTCGGTCTGATCGTCCTCATGCTCCGCCGCCTGCGCTGATCGTTCCGTCCCCGTACTTTCCCCGGTGCCCCATGCGCTGGTTGATCACACTGTCTCTGGCTCTGCTCGTCGCCGTCGGAGTGGCGTTCGCCCTCTTCACGGGCGATATCCTCAAGGGGCTCGGGCTGTCGAAGCCGCCCGCCGCGACCTCGGCGAGTACGGAGGCCCTGCGCGCCAATCTCGATGCGAAGAAACTCACGAAGATCGAACTGACAGTGCCGGGCCAACCGCCGCTGACGCTGGTGAAGGCCCCGGACGGGACTTGGACGCAGCCGGGCAACTGGGAAGTGCGCGCGAAGGAAGTGGGCGAACTCGTCGAGGCCCTTTCGAGCTTGAAGACCCGCTTCAATGCGATCCCGCTGACGGGCGATGACCTGACGCCCTACGGTCTCGCGGCGAATCAGAATCCGGTGCAGGTGATCGCCACTGCCGAAGGCGCCCCGGTCGCG
>JAYVTJ010000652.1:0-3082 GCA_043774415.1 Fimbriiglobus sp.
GTCGAACTCGAGAAATACTGCGATGTGACGCTGAAGGAGGATGCCGGCGTTCTGCTGCTCGCGTACCTCAACAGCCACTTTCAGACCGGGCTGAAGAACCTCATGGACCGGGCCATCCTGAGTCACGCGGAGATCCACGCGCACCCGTCGTTCGCCGAGTACTCGAAGGTCGACGAGATCCCCTTCGACTTCTCGCGGCGGATGATGTCGGTCGTCGTGAAGGTGCCCGGCGGCGCGACCCGGCTCATCTGCAAGGGGGCGCCCGAGGAGATCTACAAGCACTGCACCGGCTACGAACTCGACGGCGACGTGCGGCCGTTCGAGCCGATGATCGTCGCCGATTTGAAGGAGGAGTTCGACCGGCTCAGCGCCGAGGGCTTCCGCGTGCTCGCCCTCGCGAGCCGGGAAATGGACGTGAAGCCGGCGTACTCGAAGGCCGACGAATCGGCGCTCACGCTGGAAGGGTACATCGCGTTCCTCGATCCGCCCAAGGACTCGGCGCGGGTGGCCATCGAGGCGCTGCGGGCCTGCGGCGTCGCCGTGAAGGTGCTCACGGGGGACAACGAACTCGTGAGCCGGAAGATCTGCAAGGATGTGGGGATCGCCACCGATGCCGTGCTCACCGGCGCCGCCGTCGAAAAGTTGACCGATGGGGAACTCGCCGAGGCCGCGGGACGGACGACCCTCTTCGCGCGGCTGTCGCCGGCGCACAAGCAGCGGGTCATCAAGACGCTGCGCGGGTCGGGGCACGTCGTCGGCTTCCTCGGCGACGGCATCAACGACGCGCCCGCCCTCCGCGCCGCCGATGTCGGCATCTCGGTGGACACCGCGACCGACATCGCCAAGGAGTCGGCCGACGTGATCCTGCTCGAGAAGGATCTGATGGTGCTCGACGAGGGCATCCGCGAAGGGCGCAAGGTTTTCGCGAACATCCTCAAGTACGTCCGCATGGGGGCCAGCTCGAACTTCGGCAACATGTTCAGCGTGCTCGGCGCGAGCGCGTTCCTGCCGTTCGTGCCGATGGCGCCGATTCAGATTTTGACGAACAACCTGCTCTACGACTTCTCGCAGGTGGCCATCCCGACCGACGACGTCGATCCCGAGCAGCTCGCGAAGCCGCGGCCGTGGGCCATCGGGCAGATCACGAAGTACATCCTGTTCATCGGGCCGTGCAGTTCGGTGTTCGACTACGCCACCTTCTTCACGATGCTCTACGTCTTCGGCTGCTGGGATCCCGCGAATGCTTCA
This sequence comes from Fimbriiglobus sp., assembly GCA_043774415.1. Lineage (GTDB taxonomy): Bacteria > Planctomycetota > Planctomycetia > Gemmatales > Gemmataceae > JALHQU01. Next base: position 1,249 of record JAYVTJ010000652.1, read on the forward strand.
CTCTTTCAGACGGGCTGGTTCGTCGAGTCGCTGCTCACGCAGACGCTCATCATCCACATCATCCGGACAAACCGGATCCCGTTCCTTCAGAGCCGGGCGAGCTGGCCGCTGATCGCGACTTCCGCGGCGGTGATGCTCGTCGGAGCCTCGCTGCCCTTCTCGCCGCTCGGGCCGCTGCTCGGCTTCACACCGCTGCCGCTGCTCTACTGGCCGCTGCTGACGGCGATCCTGCTCGGCTACGTCGCGCTCACGCAACTGGTGAAGGTCGCACTGCTGCGCCGAGGGTGGGTTTCCCGGTAGTGCGGGATAGGATTTCCTTCCGAGCCGCGAGCGTGAGCGAACGGTCGGATTTACCCCATTCCGGGAGCGCCCATGAAGCGTCGAGTCGGCATCATCGGCACGGGCTGGGTCGGTTCCAGCGTCGCCATTTCCGCCCTCCATTCGGGGGCCGTGGACGAACTCCTCCTCCACGATCGCAGGGCGGACGTGGCGGAGGGCGAAGCGATGGATCTGGCCCAGGGTGCGGCCTTCTACCCGACGGCCACGGTCCGGACGGCCACCGTGGAGGAGATGGCGGACACGGATGCCGTCGTCATCGCGGCCGGTCGGGGCGGTCGTCCCGGGGAATCGCGCCTCGATCTCCTCCGGGAGAACGCGGCGCTGATCCGGGATCTCGGACGACAGTTCACCGGGTATCGCGGCATCGTGATCCTCGTGACCAATCCGGTGGACATCCTCACCCGGATCATGGCCGAGGCGTCCGGCCTGCCGCTCGCCCGCGTGTTGGGCACCGGCACGATGCTCGACACCGCCCGGTTGCGGTTGGTACTCGGGCGGGAACTGCAGCTCGATCCGCACTCCGTGCACGCTCAGGCGGTCGGCGAGCACGGCGATTCCGGCGTGATCCTCTGGTCGGGCGTGCGCGTGGGCGGTGTGCCACTGGCCGATTGGCCGGGATGGGACGAGCGGCGGGAGCCGGGGTTGGCCGAGGAAGTCCGGACGGCGGCCTATCGGATCATCGCTCGGAAGGGCGCGACGAATCACGCCATCGGGCTCGTCGCGGCGGATCTGCTGCGGTGCCTGCTGAGGGATGAGCGGCGCGTGCTGACCGTGTCGCGGATTCAGGAGGGGGCGTGCGGACTGCGCGAGGTCGCACTCTCATTGCCCGCCGTGGTGGGGAACGGCGGTGCCGTGATGGTGCTCGAACCGGCGATGACCGGTACCGAGCGCGAGGGACTCGGTCGCTCGGCCGATACCCTGAGCCAGGCGTTCGCGGAAGTCGGCTGACCGCTTTCAGCCGGTTGCCGAATGCAATTGTGATTGAGACGTCGCCGCCGGAGCAGGATGACTCCGTGGAGGCGCCGGGATGATTGTCACTTCAAACTACGCTCTTGGGCCGGCCTGCGGATGCGTGGAAGTGTTCCCGCTCGCGGCGCTGGTGGTGGTAAGCCAAGCCGACGAATGTGATCCCGAGACCGACCACGGCGGCCGCAGTCAGGAACACGAGGATGAACGTCAGCGGACGGTCCATCTGCGACAGGTGGACCAAGTACGGGTCGCCGCTCCCGCCCGCCGCGGGGACGGACCACTCGCGCTCGTAGCGCGTCCCGATGCCCATCGCCGTCAGGCCCAGTCCGATCATGGCCCCGGCGGCGATGATCGCCCCGCACAATGCACGCATGGCTACTCCAGAAAACGGTGAGTGTCGGTGAAGAGGGGGTTCCGCGCTACTGCCCGAGCATCTTGAGGCATCCGCCCATGACCAGCAGGATGCCGGCGAGGATGATGAAGATGCTGCTGCACCCGCAGCCCGGCCATGCGCCGAACTGTCCGG
>JAYVTJ010000653.1:0-2030 GCA_043774415.1 Fimbriiglobus sp.
AACGGGGTTCACGCCCGAGAGGAGCAGCGTGTGGACGGCCCCGGCCTTCATCTCGGCGACGAGATTCTTCAGGTCGGCATCGGCGTCAGCCGTGGGCCAGCCGCGCGGGATGTTGGCGCCGAGGCCCAAGTCGAGGTGCCGCTGCGTGACTTCGAGGGCGTCGAGCGGCTTGATGTACTTCAGCGGGGCGTGCTGGGCATCGAGCACTTCGTTGATCGCCGCGACGATCATATGCACGGCCGGCGGCTGATGATCGCCGGCGATGACGACCGCGTGGACGTGATGGCCACCAGGTTCGACGGCGTTCAGATCGGCCGCGAGCGGTTTGATCCACGCGAGGGCTTCAGCCGGCAATCCGGTACCGGCCGTGACGCCCGGCACTTTGAGTTCGACTGCCAGAGCTCGAGCGAAGAGTTCGATCTGGCTCGGCTTCAAAGGGAGGCGGTGATCGGCGATGGCGCCGGTGCTCGTGAGCGCCCCTTCGACGACGTAGAGCCGATTCATCCGCTCGGTCGCTTCATCGACCGTCTTCTCCCACGCCGGGTGGAAGTGAGCGGTGGCGTTTGGATTGGCTTTCGCCTGCACCTCTTCGAGTTCGTTCGCCGCGTCGATGGTGCTGACCTTGCGCTTGGCGCCGAAGCCGCGGGCGTAGGCCACGCTGCCGGGGCCGCTCAAGAAGTCGGCGTCGAGCGAGAGGATGAGATCGGCGGACTTGAAGTTGTAGACGGGCGTGAGGTGCTTGCCGTAGGCGGCGAGCAGCCCCTTGCGCCCGTTCGCGTTCGACACCGGCTCGTACTGGATCCACTTCGCGGCCGGGTAGCGGCGGAGGAACTCTTCCATCAAGCGGATGAGCGTCGGCGAAGTCGTCGGCTCGGTCATCACGCGGACGCCTTCGCCGCGCTGATCGAGCGCCTTCTCCGCCTGCTTCGTGAGGATCTCTTTCAGAGCGGAAATGGCCCGGTCCTGTGTCGTCGCCGATTCGCCCATGCGCGACGATTGCGAGCGGTCGGGGTCGTAGAAGCTCAGCGGGGCCGCGAGGGCTTGGAGTTCGATGCCGCCGAGGCTGCTCGGGTGGTTCGGGTTCCCCTCGCACTTGATCGGCCGGCCTTCGTGGCTTTTGACGAGCAGGCCGATGCCGACGCCGTGCGCCTGGGGCATCGCCGTGGCGAAGAAGAGCGGGACGTTCGGCGTGATCTCGGTCGGTTGGACGGTGTACGGGAGAACCTTGCGCTGCGAGGCGGGCTTGAGGGACGGATTGCAGCCGATGGCTCCGGCGAGCGCGACGGACGCGCCCATGAGCGTAAGGAACTGCCGCCGGCTGACGGGGTCGATCCACTCTGCCGCGTCATCCGGGAATTCGTTCTGCATCTCTTCGCGGAACTTCGGCGAATCCATCCACTGGTCGACCGATTGCCAGAACTCGGGTTCGGCGGTACCGCTCTGATTCGTGCGTTCGGGGGTCATTCGCCGATCCTCAAATCCCGTGGGTCGTCCGGGGATGTTCGGTTATCTTCGTAGCGGAAGTCGCCAGATTTCCGACCTCCGTCAGCCCGGAAGTCTGGCGACTTCCGCTACGAAATCTCAGCTTTTAACGGTGGCAGACGGAGCAATTGGTCAGGACACTCGCTTCGCGGATGCCGTGCTTCGTTTTGAGTTCCGCGCCGAGGCTCTTCTGCGTATGGGGTTGTCCCGTCGCCTCGTTCTTCACCATCTCGGGTTTGAAAAGCATGTTCGTGATCTCGTCCGTCGGCCGGAGGTTCTTCTCCGGGTTGCGGTGGCAGTCGAGGCACCACTCCATGAGGAGCGTCTTCGACTGCTGCACGAGATTCATCTGGTCGATCTGTCCGTGGCACGAGACGCACCCCACGCCCTTGGCGACGTGGATGCTGTGGTTGAAGTAGGTGTAGTGCGGGACGTTGGTCACCTTCGTCGAGGAGATCGGCTTGCCCGCCTTCCAACTGTCCCGCAGGGGCTGGAGGATGTCGGCCGAGTTCCACATCTGCTGGTGGCAGTTCATGCACGTCTTCGTC
>JAYVTJ010000654.1:0-8445 GCA_043774415.1 Fimbriiglobus sp.
CAGCAGCGGGCACTCGGGGCAGCGCGGATTCACCGGCAGACAAATGGTCGTGGCGAGTTGGATGAAGCGGTCGGTGAAGTCGATGCCGTTGGCCTTGGCGATGTAGTGCTCGAGCGTGGCGCGGGTCGCTTCGAGGTCGTCGATCTCCCCCGCTTCGATGGCCCCGAGGCGCTGGAGGCAGCGGAGGCTCGGCTCGTCGAGCGGGATCGCGTGCCCTTCCAAACTGCGCTGCATCACCCACGCCACCACGAAGTCCGAGACGCCGTGATCCTTGTAGCGCGCGAGCTGCTTCGCCGCCTGCTTCAGCCCCTTCTTTTCGAGTTCGTCCAGGGCGAACGAGTAGGTCCGCTCGAAGTGCTCCTGCAGGAACTTCACGATCCGCTCGGCCTTGTTCCCGGCTTCGGGCAGCCCTTCGATGGCGTCGGCGACTTCCTGCACGGAACTCACGCGCATCTCGTTGAGATCGACGAAGCCCGTTTTGATCTTGTAGAACGCGGCGTCGGCGTCTACGTTCGTCACCCCTTCGCGGAGAATGGCGTAGAGCACCTCCTCCAGGATCGGCCGGGGGCCTTCCGGTTCCGGCGACGCGGGGACCTTCTTCCGGAGGACCGTGTACACCTGCGTCAGCAGTTGCTGCTTGGTCGTGGTGGCCGACATGGGCGGTCGCTCGGGGGGGTCAGGACGCGGGTCGGGCTGCGGGAGTTTCGGGGTCGGGGGGCAATCCGGGGGCGTCCGTTCCGCCGGCTGCGTCGATCCCGCCGTCGCCGTCGACGGCCTCGTCCTTCGTGAAGGTGCCGTGCTTCTCCTGCTCCTCGCGCAGGATGCGGGCCACTTCCACGCTCTTCTTCACCCCCTCGTCGACCACGAACGTGATGACGGGGAGGAACCGCGTTTCGAGCCGCTTCGCGAGCTTCGACTGCACGAATCCGGCGGCGGTGTTGAGGCCGTGCATCGCCAGCGCCTGCTCCTTCTCGGAGCCCATGACCGAGACGTAGACCTTGGCGTGCTGGAGGTCGGCGGCGACTTCGGCGCGCGTCACCGTGACGAGCTTGACGCGCGGGTCGCGGATTTCGAACAGGATCGTCTCGGCCGCGACTTCGCGGACGACTTCGGCGACCCGGGCGAGGCGGTGGGTCTTCATACGGGCTCCAGTGCCGCCGCGGCGCTCGGTTCGAAGCGGGTGATCCACTCCAGTTGTCCGGGGGTTTCCGGCACAGATACACCGCGGGCCGTCGAAGCCCGGCGGACGGCCTCCATCGTGGAAACGCCGAGGGTCCGGAGGACGGCGATCGCCAACAGCGGCGACCGGCCGATGCCGATCCGACAGTGGATGCCGACGCTTTGCCCATCCGCGACGCCGGCCGCGAGTTCGGCGGCGAGTCGGCCGAAGGGGCCGGGATCGTCGGGGATTCCGCGATCCATCACCGGCGCGGCGAGGAACCGCAACCCCGCACGGGCGCACTCCGAAGCCTCTTCGGAGAGTTCGAGGTCGGCCTCTTCGACGTCCCCCAAGAGTGATACGACGGTGTACAGCCCGGCGCGCTTCCACTCGGCGATATCGTCCCGGAGCCAATCGCCACCGCGCGGCCGGGCGAGGATCGCCAAGCGTCCGGGGGTGTCGGTCGGAATCCAGTACAGGGAAGGCACTCGATAATTCCTATCCGACGAAGAGTGCAGAACCGTTGACCCAATTGAATTCTTTTGAATCTCTTCAATCACTCAATGCGGGGATGTGCCGCCCCTTGCGTCCCCAACCGTCTTTCTCCCCTCTCCCCTTGGGGGAGAGGGGCCGGGGGTGAGGGGTCGGGGGTGAGGGGTCGGCATTCGCCGGCGTTTTGCAATGCGTCCAAATCCATTCCAAAATCGTGTCGAGGTCGTCGTATATTTCCGTGTCCAAGATTCTCAACACGACGAAACCTTGCGATTCTAAATTCCGTTGCCGTTCTCGATCTTCTCCTTCCCGACCCACGTGGCTTTCGCCATCCAATTCCACGATCAACTGAAACTCGGCACAATAGAAATCGGCGATGTACCCGAATATCGGCGTTTGTCGGCGGAACTTAAAGCCATTGAATCGTCGTCCTCTCAAGTGATACCACAACCGTTTTTCCGTCGGGGTTAATTCTTTGCGAAGTTCCCGTGCGCGTCGGGTGCGGTATTCATCCTGCTCCATTCGTATGAGCCTCGTCGAAGAACCCCTCACCCCCGGCCCCTCTTCCCCAAGGGGATAAGAAGGGTGGCTGGTTTCAGTTCACTTTATTCGAATCCCGTCAACTGCAACCCCTCACCCCGGCCCCTCTCCCCCAAGGGGAGAGGGGAGAAAAAAAATCACAGCGTCCGCTGGCGGATCTCGATGCGGTAGGCTTCGATCACGTCGCCGACCTTGATGTCGTCGAAGCCCGCGACCCGCATGCCGCACTCGAACCCTTCGCGGACGTCCTTCGCGTCGTCCTTGAAGCGCTTGAGGCTGTCGAGGCCGACGTTGCGCTCCGCCGCCGGGTAGATCGGCGCCCCGTCGCGGATGACCCGCACGCGGGCGCTCCGCTCGATGACCCCCTGCGTGACGTAGCACCCCGCGATGGTGCCGACCTTCGACACCTTGAACGTGTTCCGCACGATGGCCCGGCCGAGGTGGACGATCTCCTCGATCGGCTTGAGCCGGCCTTCGAGCGCCGCCTTCACGTCGTCCACGAGGTTGTAGATGATCTGGTACTCGCGGAGGCTGATGCCGCGCTCTTCGGCGAACCGCAGGGCCGCGTCGTCGGCGGTCACGTTGAACCCGATGACGAGCGTGTCGGCCGGGCTGGTGAGCGCGAGCGCGACGTCCGATTCGCTGATGGCCCCGATGCCCGCGAGGAGCACCTTGCAGCGCACCTCCTCGTGGATGAGCTTCTCGAGTTCCTTCTTGATCGCTTCGACCGAGCCGCGGGCTTCGGCCTTCAGGATCACCTTGAGTTCGGTGATCTTGACCTTGGAGTTGCGCTCCTTGAGCATTTCCATGCTCTGCGGGGCGAACTTGATGCGGTCGTCTTCGATGCGCTTGTCGTGGCGCTTGTCGGCGATTTCCGCGGCCGTCTTCAGGTCGTCCACGAAGTAGAACGGGTCGTCGGCGTCGGGCACGTCGCTGAGGCCGAAGATCTTGACGGGCGTGCTCGGCCCGGCTTCCTTGATCGGATTGGCGAGGTCGTCGAACATCGCCCGCACGCGGCCGAAGGTCGAACCGCAGAGGATGATGTCCCCCTTGTGGAGCGTCCCCTGCTGGATCAGCAGGGTCGCCATCACGCCGCGGTCGCCGTCCATGTACGCTTCGAGGCAGGTGCCCGACGCCGGGTGGGTCGGGTCGGCCATCAGCCCTTCGTTGAGTTCCGCCATGATGCCGATGGTGTCGAGCAGTTCGCCGATGCCGGCACCCGTGACGGCGCTGGTTTCGACGAAGGGCACTTCGCCGCCCATCGTGTCCGGGAGGAGGTTCAACTGGTAGAGCTGCCGGCGCGTCTTGTCGATGTTCGCGTTCGGCATGTCGATCTTGTTGATCGCGACGATGATATCGACGTCGGCGGCGCGGGCGTGGGCGATGGCCTCTTCGGTCTGCGGCATGACGCCGTCGGTCGCGGCGACCACGATGACGACGATGTCGGTGACGTTCGCACCGCGGGCGCGCATCTTCGTGAACGCCTCGTGGCCGGGGGTATCGAGGAACGTGACGGGCTTGCCGTCCTTCTCGACGCGCCAGGCGCGGAGCACCTGCGTGATGCCGCCGGCCTCGGTGGAGACGACGTCGGACGAGAGGCCATACTCGATGCGGATCTTGTCGAGCAGCGATGTTTTGCCGTGGTCCACGTGGCCCATGATCGTGACGACCGGGGGCCGCGGCCGCAGCAGGCCGGCTTCGACGGTTTCGGCGCGGATGCGGAACTGCTCGAGGAGCTTGTCTTCCGCCGTCTCCTGCTTCTTGACGACGAGGTGGATGCCCTTGCCGATGGCGATGATCTCGGCCACGTCGAAGGCGATGACCGACGCCGCACCGTAGAGCTGCTGCGTCTCTTTGAGAAGCTGCTTCGAGAGGTCCCCGAGCTTCATCCCGATGGCTTCCGAGAGGGAGCGCACCGTGATGGGCAGGAGGATCTCGACCGGGCCTTCCTTCTTGATGATCTGCTGATTCTTCTGGCGCAGCGCCTTCCGCATGAGCGCGGCGCGGGGGCCGCGGCGCGAGCCCGACTGCTGGTCGATGACTTCGGCCTGCCCGCCCTGGATGATGATCGCGCCCTTGTCGGTCGGGCCTTTGCGGTCGCGCGATTGCCGGCCGGCGTGGCGGCCCGAGCGCCCGGCGACTTCGCCCGGCTTCTTCTTGTCGTCGCCGCCCTCGCCCTCTTCGGGCTTCATCGGACCGCGCACCATCGGCGGCCGCGTGAGGCCCGAGGGCTTGTCCGGCGCGACCGGAGTGCCGTCCGGGTTGAACTTCTCGACCGGCTTCTCGGCGATGAGCTTCTGGACGTCGCCGATCGATTGCTTGCCGCGCTTCTGCTCCATCTCGCGGAGCTTCTTGATCTGGTCGAGCGTCAGCTTCATCGTCGTGCTGGGCTTGCCCGGCTGGCCGACGTTCGGCGCGGGCGGGCGGGGTGCGCCCGTTCCGGCTCCACCGGCATCTTGGCGTACGGGCGGGCCGAACTGCTGGCGCGGGGCGCCGGCATTCGGCGGGCCGTACGGAGTGCCACTCTGCCGCGGGCCGGGTTGCGGCGGACCGAACTGCGTCCGCGGCGGCCCGGACGAAGCGCTGCCGGGAAGCTGGCGCGGCATCCCCTGCTGCGGGATCTGATTCATCGGGCGCTGCGGCTGGGGCAACGGAGGCCGCAGCGGTTGGACGACGGGCGCCGGAGCAACTGCGGCCGGACCCGGCGTGGCTTCGAGCGTCGGTGTCGAAGGGGCGACCGGTGCGGGAGCGTGAATCACCGGCGCGGGAGCATGGACCACCGGCGCGGGAGCGGGCGGCAGATGGGGTGGCCGATACGGCGCATGGCCGGGGCGGGGCGGCGCATTGGGGCGGGTCGTGCCGAGGACGGGCATGCGGTTCGGGTTCAGGAGATCTTTGACGCCGCGGCCCTGGATGAGCGCACTCGAAGGCGGCATGACGGACGACGGCGGCGGGCCGGTCGGAAGCGCGGGGACTTCGAGAACGGCGACCGTTTCCGCGACGAGTTCCGACGGCTCGGCGACCGGTTCGGCCGGAGTGCCTTCGGAAACCTCGGCGACGGCGGCGTGGATTTCGGGATGTGAAGGCGCTTCGACCTTCGGCTCGGCGGGCTTGGCGACCTTCGGCGGCGCGAGCGTGCGGACTTTGGTTTCGAGAACCTTGGGCGGGCCGACGGCGGGGGCGGACTTGGGTGGGGCGGCGGTGGGCGCAGCGGTCTTCGGACCGGCTTTGACGCGCGTTTTGAGCGCGGTGACGTGTTCGGGTTCCAACCCGCTCAGCTGATTCTTGATTCCGGCGTAACCGAGCTCGTGGCAAAGATCGAGGATGTCCTTGGTGTCGAGCTTCAGCTCTTTGGCCAGGGCATAGACGCGGACCTTTTCCTGAGCCTTCTCTTGAGTCTTCGACAAGCGGCGCTCCTAGTGGGCCGCCCCCGGCAGCCCCGAATCCCGCCGACTGTGCCAGTCGGTGCGGTGGTGATGGATATTCTAACGCGATTCCGGTTTTTTGGAAGGGGTTGTGCGACGGCGTTCATGCCGACGCTCCTTCCCGGGCAGTTGCCTCGGTCGCGGCGGCATCGGCCGACGCGGGATTTTCTTCGGGTGTCATCGTCCCCTCCTCGGGTGAATTCGATTGGTCGGTCGCCACTTCCCCGTCCGCCGCAACCGGGCTTGCGACTTCGCCATCGGCCACCGTCTCGGCGGCCCCTTCGCCCTCTGCAGACACTTCCTCCGCCGGCGGGTTCGCGGCCAGCGCTTCCGCCGCCGCCAGTGCGTCCGCTTCCGCCTGCACCGCCCGTTCGGCCGCGGCCGCTTCTTCGACCACGCGCCGCTCTTCTTCCAGGCTGTCGTCCATCATCCGGGCGTATTCTTCGGCGTAGTCCACGATCTCGTCGCACTGCGCCAGCTCGAGCTTCATGAACAGCGCCAGTTCCTGCCCGTCCACGAACGTGATTTCATTGTACGAAAGGAATCCCTCTTCGATGAGCGCCTGCACCTGCTCCTCGCCGCAGTGCGGCAGTTGGCGGAACCAGCGCTCGGCCCGTTCGAGCGATTCGCCGAGTTCCTCGTGCGTCATGATTTCGAGGTCGAGACCGACGAGCTTCGACGCCAGCCGGACGTTCTGCCCGCGCCGGCCGATGGCGAGCGAAAGCTGATCGTCTTCCACGAGCACGATGGCCCGGCCGAGGCGCGGGTAGGTGAACACATCGCTGATCGCGGCGGGCTGGAGCGCGTTCGGAATGAGCACTTGCAGCGAGTCGTTCCAGCGGACGATGTCGATGCGCTCGCCGTTGAGTTCCTCGATGATGTTCTTGATCCGGCTGCCGCGGACGCCGACGCACGCGCCGACGCAATCGACCTTCATGTCGATACTGCTCACGGCGAGCTTGCTGCGGTACCCGGCCTCGCGGGCCACGGCGCGGATGTCGATGGTGCGGTCGTTGATCTCGGGGATCTCTTCCTCGAAGAGCGACTTCACGAAGTCCGGATGCGCCCGGCTCAGCACGATCTTCACGCGGTGCCCGGTCTTGCGGACCTCGAAGACCACGGCCTTCACGCGCTCGTTCACATGGTGCGTTTCGCCGGGGATCTGCTCCGACCGCGGCAGCAGCGCTTCCGCTTTGCCGAGCGAAACGATGGCGGTGCCGGCGTCCACGCGGGTGACGGTGCCGACGAGCATGTCGCCCTTCTTCGCGGCGTACTCGTTGAAGACGGTGTCCGATTCCGCCTCGCGGATCTTCTGGATCATCACCTGCTTGGCCGACTGCGCCGCGATTCGGCCGAGCGTCTCGGGCTCGATTTCGTTCTCGCCGTAGCGGGCCGTGATTTCGCCGGTGCTGCGGTCGATGCGGACGAGCACGCCCTCCTCGACGGCGAAGTGCCGGAGGGCGGCGAGCTGGATGGCCGCTTCGATGCCGCTGAAGATCACCTCGCGCGGGATGCGCTTCTCCTCGGTCATCAGGTCGACGAGCTTGATGACATCCTTGCCGATCTGCAGGTGGTCTTTGGCCTTGGGGGCATCGACGACATCGGCCTTCTTGCGGCGGACCGCCATGGTGCATCTCCGGGAGCGTGCTGGGTAGCACGCGATTAGGCGTCGAGTCGTCGGCCGGTTCGACGGTCGAACCAGAGCACGCGCTCGGGCGGGAGTGTCCATTCCAAGGGGGTGCCGACCGGGGGCGGCGAGCCGGAACGCCACTCCGTGCGCAGCCGGGTGCGACCCCGGGCTACGGTGAGTAGCCATCCGCTGCCAGCCGGTTCAGCCGAGACGAGAAGCCAAGCGGATTGCGCCGCCGGGCTCGAGCGAACGTCTTCGGGCCTGATGCCGAGCGTCAAACGGTGTGTCGATCCGAGCACCGGCGCCAATGCGATTGACACCGGAATCCGGATCGAGCCGCACTCCGAGACGAAGGTGAACTTCGCCGTAGCGGAGGGGTCGCTGTCACTCCCGTTCCGTTCGGCATGGCCGTCGATGAGGTTGAACCCACCGAGTGCCGACGCCGCGAAAACCGTGGGGGGCCGGAGCCGCAACTCGTCGGCGGTGCCGACGGCTTGCAAAGCCCCTTCGCCCATGATCCCGACGCGACGGCCCAGAGACCACGCATCGGCAGGATCGTGAGTGACGAACAGCATTGTTACGGCCGACCGGCCGAGTAGCAAGTGGAGTTCCTGCCGAAATTCGGCCCGGAAGGGGGGATCGAGGCCCGAAAAGGGTTCGTCGAGGAGCCAAATGCCGACTTTGCGGAGGAGGAGCTTGCACAAAACGACCCGCTGGGCCTCCCCGCCGGAAAGTTCGTGCGGGTAGCGATTCAGCAGCGGTTCGACGCGAAGCAGATCGATCGTCGGAGCCGCCAGCGTGAGCTGCGCTCTTGTTACCACTGTCTCCAAGTTCCGCTGGACGCTCATCTGGGGATAGAGCGCCGGCCGCTGCGGGACGAACGCGATCCCGCGCTTGTGCGGCGGCAGCCGATCGACGCGCACCCCGCCGACGGAGATCTCCCCGGCATCGGGGGTTTCCAACCCGATGAGCAATCGGAGCAGCGTCGATTTCCCCGACCCGCTCGGCCCGAGGAGGACGAGTCGTTCGCCGGGATCGACCGCGAGGTCGGTGGGGCGCAGCCCGACGACCCCGCCGGGGTAGTTTTTGCAGAGTCCGCGAATGAGAAGGGCGGGAGGCATGGGATCAGAATATGCACCGGCGATTGGGCAAAGCGGCGGTCTGTTAGCCGGACGCGCGAGCGACGGTTGCGTTCGAAG
>JAYVTJ010000655.1:0-1774 GCA_043774415.1 Fimbriiglobus sp.
CTCGAAGACTCGGCCCGACGAAGACAACCTGAAGGTTGAACTCCAGCGCTCCGCCTCATTCGTCCGAACCGCCGTTTCATTCCGAACCGACGATGGCCCAGCGAAATCGGACGCAAGTCGTTTCCGCGCTATGGTTCTACCCGAATTCTGAAATGGTTTCACGCGGGGGTGGGGGGGTCTGGGCCGAAATCATTTTCCGCCGCGCCCATAGACTATTCCCCTCTCCGACACTTGCTTCTCGGGTTTCCGCATGGACGTTTCGCACTGGATCGCCGACCGTTCGAAGGCCGTCGAAATCTCCGGCATCCGCAAGGTCTTCGAACTCGCGCGTTCCCTCAAAAACCCGGTGAACCTCAGCATCGGCCAGCCGCACTTCGATGTGCCCGAAAGTATCAAGGAGGCCGCGAAGGCCGCCATCGACTCCGGCAAGAACGGCTACACCGTCACGCAAGGCATCCCCGAATTGCGCGAGCGGCTGATGCGCGACGTGCGGAAGACCTTCAATCACCCCGACCGCGATCTGCTCATCACGAGCGGCACCAGCGGCGGGCTGATGCTCGCGATCCTCGCCACCGTGAACCCCGGCGATGAGGTCGTCGCGGCCGACCCGTACTTCGTCATGTACCCGAACATGGTTGCCCTCGCCGGCGGCACCTTCGTCGGCGTGGACACGGCCCCGAGCTTCCGGATCGACCCCGACCGGCTCATCGCGGCCTGCACTCCGCGCACGAAGATGATCCTGCTCTGCAGCCCGTCGAACCCGACCGGCACCGTCATCGAACCCGAGGCGATGAAAGCCATCGCCGAGTTCGCCCGCAAGCGCGGCATCCTGCTCGTGTCCGACGAGATCTACAAAGCGTTCCACTACGACGCGCCGCCGCGAAGCCCGGCCGAGTTCGACGACTCCGTCCTCGTCATCGAGGGCTTCGGCAAGACCTACGGCATGACCGGCTGGCGCCTCGGCTTCGCCCACGGTCCGAAGGCGCTGATCGACGAGATGATGAAGCTGCAGCAGAGCACATTCGTCTGCGCCCCGAGCATCGTGCAGTGGGCCGGCCTCGCCGCGTGCGATTACGATGTGACGGGCATCGTGGCCGACTACAAGCGCAAGCGCGACCGGCTGATGGCGGGGCTGAAGGGGTACTACGAGTTCGCGGCGCCGGGCGGGGCGTTCTACCTCTACCCGAAGGCCCCGTGGGGCACCGGAACCGCCTTCGTGACGGAAGCGGTGCAGCGGAACCTCCTCGTGATCCCCGGCTCCGTGTTCAGCGCGCAGGACACGCACTTCCGCATCAGCTACGCCGCGACGGACGAAACGCTCGACCGCGGCATCGCCATCCTGCAAGAGATGGCCGACCGCCCGAAGTGACACCACTTGACAGGCGTGCGACACTGGGGCTTCTCCACTTCCCCATCCGGAGCCGCCATGAGCCAGCCCAAGATCGAACTCGTCCCCCTCAAGCCGGCGGTGCGCTCGGACGCGGATTGCACCCTCGACGTGCTCGTGCGCATCACGCCGGCCGTGCCGCAAACGGCGCTGACGCGGCCGGCGCTCAACCTCGGCCTCGTGCTCGACCGCTCCGGCTCGATGGACGGCCCACGGCTCATGGCGGCCAAGTCCGGGCTGCTGAACCTCATCGACCGGCTCGACCCGAAGGACAAGCTCGGCGTCGTGACCTTCGACGACCAGGCCCAGGTCGTGCTGCCCGCCCGCGCCCTCGCCGACCACGGCAAGGCACAGGCCAAGGCTGCCGTCCGTGCCATCCAGACCGGC
>JAYVTJ010000656.1:0-1693 GCA_043774415.1 Fimbriiglobus sp.
CGCCGCAGCTCCGCGACCGCTACGGCCGGCACCACTTCGGCCAGAGCTGCCTGCTGGCGCGCCGACTCGTCGAAGCGGGCGTCGGGCTCGTGCAGGTGAACTGGTACCGCGGACCGGAAGAACCCGCGGACGCCCCCTGCTGGGATTCGCATTCGAAGGAGGCGAACCGGTTGAAGAACGCACTTTGCCCGCTCGCCGACGGTGGCATTTCGGCACTGCTCGGAGACTTGGCGGATCGGGGGATGCTCGCCGACACTCTCGTGATGTGCATCTCGGAATTCGGCCGCTCGCCGAAGTTCAACGGCGCCGGCGGGCGCGATCACTGGGGCCGCGTTTTCAGCGTCGCCCTCGCGGGAGGCGGCATCAAAGGCGGGCAGGTCTACGGCGCCTCCGACAAGCTCGGCGGCGATCCGCACGAGGGGAAGGTTTCACCCGCCGATCTCACGGCGACCGCCCTGCACTGCCTCGGCATCGCGCCCGACGCCGAGATCCGCGACATGCAGCGCCGGCCCCTCCCCGCGAGCCGCGGCACTGTGATCCGGGGGATTCTGTGAGCGAGGACTTCGGCGCTCTTCGTCGCGGGTGTCGCCCGACTTCCGACCCCGCTCAAGCCGGAAGTCTGGCGACTTCCGCTACGAAGGTTGAGCCAAGATCTCCGAGATGACACGCCCGTCAACATCGGTCAACCTCCGGTCGATGCCGTTGTGCCGCACCGCCAGCTTTTCGTGATCGATCCCCATCAGGTGCAGCACGGTGGCGTGCAGGTCGTAGCAGTCGCTCTTGTCCTTCGCGGCCAAGTGCGAAAACTCATCGCTTTCACCGTAGGCGACGCCGCCCTTCACCCCCGCCCCGGCCAGCCACGTCACCGAGGTGCCGCCGTTGTGATCCCGGCCGACGCCGCTCTGCGTGAAGGGCATCCGCCCGAACTCCGTCGTGAAGATCACGAGCGTGTCCTTCAGCAGTCCCGTCGATTTCAAATCGGCGAGCAGCGCCGCCACGGGCCGATCGACCTGCCGTGCGATGGGCGGGAGTTCCTTCGGGATGCTCGTGTGGTTGTCCCAGTTGTTCGAGGGGCCGCCCATCCCGCTCCAGACTTGGACGAAGCGGACGCCGCGCTCGAGCATCCGCCGGGCGAGCAAACAGTTCTTGGCGAAGCCGCCATCGTGCCCCGCCGCGGCCGTGCCGTAAAGGGCGTGGACCTCTTTGGATTCGCGGGCGAGGTCGAACACCTCCGGTGCGGCGAGCTGCATCTTCGCCGCGAGTTTGTAACTCTCGACCCGTGCTGACAATCGACTGTCACCGGATCGCTCGTCCGCGTAGCGGGAGTTCATTTCGTTGAGCAGTTTCAAGCCGTCGTCGCTCGCGGTCGACGTGACGAACTTGGCCGACGAAGGCGGAGCCAAGTCCGGGATCGGCGACGGGGCCGACGGATTGATGACGGTGCCCTGATGCGAGGCCGGAAGGAACCCGGACGAGAAGTTGCCCATGCCGTTGTAGGGGAGGCCGCGCGGGTCGGGCAGCACCACGAACGACGGCAGATTGTCGGTGAGCCGGCCGAGGGCGTAGCCGATCCACGCGCCGGCGCAGGGAAGGCCGGGCATCAGGAAGCCGGTGGTCTGGAGGTAGCTCGCGGGGCCGTGGACGTTCGACTTCGACGCGAGCGCCATGAGGAAGGCCATGTCGTCGACGTGCT
>JAYVTJ010000657.1:0-1686 GCA_043774415.1 Fimbriiglobus sp.
GAGAGCCGGCGCGGCCGGGCCGAGTTCCGCGCGGAGATCACCTCGGACATCCGCCCCGATACGCTCTTCGCCGCGTTCCACTGGGGCGGTCGCGATGCCGCGAACGCCCTGACCAACGCGGCCCTCGACCCGACCAGCCGGATGCCCGAGTTCAAGCTCTCCGCCGTCCGCATCGTCCGGGTCTCGTGAAGTCTTCGTCCCCGAGGTTTGGTCCGAGATGAAGAAGCGACTCGCGATCATCGGCAACGGCATGGCCTGCGGGCGCCTGCTCGACGAACTCTACCGCCGGGGGGCGGGAGCATCGTTCGACGTGACCGTCTTCGGCGAGGAGTCGCACGGATGCTACAACCGCATCCTGCTCGGCCGCATCCTCGGCGGCGGCACGGCCGAGGAGATCACCACGAAACCGAGGGCGTGGTACGCCGATCGCGGTGTGACCTTCCGACCCGACACCACCGTGGCGAAGCTCGACCCGTCGTCGCGCACCCTGTTCACGAGCGACGGCGCTGCCGTGCCGTGCGATGTCGCCGTGATCGCCACCGGTTCCGCGCCGTTCGTCCCGCCGCTCGACAATCTGACCAAACCCGATGGGTGCCCGAAGGCGGGCGCGTTCGTCTTTCGCACCGTGGACGATTGCCAGCGCATCCGGGCGTACGCCCGGCCCGCCTCCTCGGCCGTCGTGATGGGCGGCGGGCTGCTCGGCCTCGAAGCGGCGAAGGCCCTTTCGGACATGGGCCTGCACGTCACCGTCGTGCATCTCCCCGAGTGGCTGATGAACCTCCAGGTGGATCGCTTGGGCGGCGAGTTCGTCCGCAAGGCCGTGGAGAAGCTCGGCATCTTCGTCCGCACCGGCGTCGCCGCGACCGGGTTCACCGGTGTCGAGAAGGTCGACGGGGTCGTGCTGAAGACGGGGGAAGTCCTCCCCGCCGACCTCGTGGTGATGGCCGCCGGGGTCCGGCCGCGCGTCGATGTCGCGCTGGCGTCCGGCATCCCCGTGAACCGGGGTATCGTCGTCAACGACCTCATGGCCACGGCGTCGCCCGGCGTCTTCGCGCTGGGCGAGTGCGCCGAGCACAACGGCGTCGTCTACGGGATCGTCCCGCCGATCTGGGAGCAGTGCGAAGTCCTCGCCGATGTGCTGACGGGAGCGAATCCGCTGGCCCGGTACAAGGGGTCGAAGCTCTACACGAAGCTGAAGGTCGCGGGGGTCGATGTCGCGAGCATGGGCATCATCGACGCGAAGCAGGACTCGGACGAAGTACTGCAAGTGCTGGAGGAACGGCGCGGGATCTACCGCAAGTTGATCGTCCGCAACGGCAAGCTCGCGGGGGCGATCCTCGTCGGCGAAGGCGACACGGCCGCATCGCTGGCGCGCTGGTTCGACCGCGGCGATTCGCTTCCGGCGAACCGCCTCGACCTCCTTTGCAGCGGCGACCTCTCCCCGGCCGCGAGCGATCCCGAAATCTGCAACTGCCACCACGTTTGCCAATCGACCATCGTGAGCGCCATCGCCGACGGTCACGCCACGCTGCCGAGTTTGAGCGCGGCGACCCAAGCGGGCACCGGCTGCGGTTCGTGCCGGGGTCTGCTCGCGAATTTGATTTTGAAGAGTGCCAAGAGCGTCGCGTGACTCGCAGCGGAAGTCGCCAGACTTCCGAGAACCCGACAACCCCCAGCGTCGGAATT
>JAYVTJ010000658.1:0-2317 GCA_043774415.1 Fimbriiglobus sp.
GGAGAGGGGGCCGGGGGGTGAGGTCTCCCGCGAACCGAGGAGGTGCGTTCGGCGGTCGGGCGCAGGCCTCACCTCCTAACCCCCTCTCCGAAGCGGAGAGGGGGGATCGGACAAGGCGGCGCCCTTTCCGTTTCGTCGCAGTCCGCTATACTCCCCGTTCGCACGAATCGGCCCGTCCGGTTCGCTGCCGCTCGGGTCATCCGACTCCTCACGGAGTTCGGCACGCCCGGGCCGTGTCGGAATCGGGGCGCCAAGTGGAGCGGTTCGCCCGCCTCCCCCCTTGCATTCCACAACCGTGTTGAGGAGGCCGCCATGGCCCATCGGAACAAGACCAACAAGAGTGTGAAGAAGCGGATGCGCGTCACGGGCACCGGGAAGCTGAAGTATTCGAAGTGCGGCAAGCGCCACTTGAATGCCCACTTCACGGCCAAGCGCCGCCGGCAGCTCCGCAACGCCGGGGTCATCACCAGCGTCATCGTGCAGAAGTACCTCATCGCGATGAACGAGCAGTAAAACCCCGCGTCCGATTCCCACACACACTCACTCAACACGGAATAGAAGACCATGGTTCGCGCAGGCAGTGGCAAGACCACCATGCAACGGCGGAAGCGGATCCGCAAGCTCACGAAGGGCTTCCGGCTCAGCCGCCACAATTTGTACCGCCAGTCGCTCACGACGCTGCTCCGGGCGCGGGCCTTCGCCTTCCGCGATCGCCGCGTCAAGAAGCGCATGTTCCGCCGGCTCTGGATCATCCGCATCAACGCGGCCTGCCGCGCCCGCGGCCTCCGCTACAGCGAGTTCATCGCCGGCCTCCAGCGCTCGTTCATCGCCCTCGACCGCAAGTCGCTGAGCGAGATCGCGATCCACGACCCGGCCACCTTCGACAAGATCGTCGAGATCGCGAAGAAGAATCTGCCGCCGGCCCTCACCGCGCAGCACGCGGGCAAGGCGAAATAGCCCGCGGCACAATTGCTACAGTCCGCACGCATCCCCGGTCGATCTCAGTTCGGAGATTCCCCGGGGATGTTCCGTTATGACGCGCTTTCTCCACGGGATGATCCGCGCCATTGCGGAGTCGTTCACCTTTCCCGGCCCGGTGTACGAGATCGGCTCGCTCCAAGTCGATGACCAAGCCGACCTGATCAATTTGCGGCACCTCTTCGCCGGCGAGGAATACCTCGGGATCGACTTCCGCGCCGGCCCCGGCGTCGATCTCGTCGCGAATGTCGAGAACCTCCCCTTTCCGGACGCCTCCGTCGGCACGGTGCTGGCGCTGAGTACCTTCGAGCACGTCCAGCACTTCTGGAAAGGCTTCGACGAAGTCTACCGCGTGCTCCGGCCCGACGGCATCCTCGTGGTCTGCTGCCCGTTCTACTTCCACGTCCACGGCTACCCGAGCGATTACTGGCGCTTCACGAACTACGCCCTCGACATGCTCTTGGAACGCTATCCGCACCGCATCCTCGGCTGGCACGGGCCGGACCGCCGGCCCATCAACGTCTGGGCCATCGCCTGGCGCGAAGACGCGATCCCGCCGACCCAGGAGCAATTCCGGAAGTACCAGGAGCTAATGAATCTGTACGCCCGCGAGCGCCTGGCGCGCGGCCGGCGCATCGCCTACGGGATCGGCCGCGTCATCTGCGGCCGCCGGCCGTTCGCGCCCTATCTGGATCGGAATAAGTGGAAGACGGAATGGAAGAAGCCAGCGTGATTCACCGCAGCAACCGGACGGCCTTCACCACGTACTGCATACCGCTGCCGACGGTCGCCACCAGCATCACGCCGAGGAGCGTCAGGTACGCGGATTCCCACATCCGGCGGTCGTCGTAGTCGATCTGCACTTCGAACTTCTTGAAGACGAGCGCAGCGAACAGCGCGGCGAACTGCAGCACCGTCTTAAGTTTGCCGAACCAGTCGGCGCCGAACTTCTGCCCCGTCGCCTCGACCATTCCGCGCACCGCCGTCACGATCAGTTCGCGGGCGATGACGACCGTCACGATCCACGGCTCGACCGACAGCCCCCGCACCGGGATGAGGAAGATGAACGCCCCGCAGGCGAGCACTTTATCCGTGAGCGGATCGAGCGCCCGTCCGATGGCCGTGCCGCAGTCGAATCGCCGCGCCCACCAGCCGTCGAGCCAGTCGGTGATCACCGCGACGGCGAGGATGATGGCGGCTCCGCTCCAGCGGTCGAAGGCGATCGCGAGGAACATGACCGCCGCGAGCGGCAGGCGACTGAGCGAGAGCAGGTTGGGGATGTTTGTGAACAAGCGGGTTCGCCAAAGAGAAGGAAGATTTTCACCGGGCCATCACTCGT